>JAFADM010000445.1 GCA_023424865.1 Bacillota bacterium
CCTAATCCTTTTTTCAATCCATTCACCTCTGATATCAGATTTCTTCCGAGCTCATAATTACTTCTCCTGCCAGCTCCATATAGCATTCCGCACCTTTTGACTTTTCATCATAAAGAATAATAGGAAGACCAAAGCTGGGCGCTTCACTTAGCCTTACATTTCTGGGTATAATCGTACGATAAACCTTATTACCGAAGTACTTTTTTACTTCCTCAACCACCTGAATGGATAAATTGGTTCTGGCGTCAAACATGGTTAAAACTACACCTTCAACACGTAATGCCTTATTAAGATGCTTTTGAACAATTTTAACAGTATTCATCAACTGGCTGAGACCTTCAAGTGCATAGTATTCGCACTGAATAGGAACAAGAATAGTATTGGCAGCTGTCAGCGCATTAACTGTAAGGAGACCTAATGATGGAGGGCAGTCTATAATGATAAAATCGAAGCGATCCTGCACTTGCTCTAATGCAATCTTCAATCTTGTTTCACGTGAAAGCATGGACACTAATTCAACCTCAGCTCCTGCAAGATGAATGTTTGAGGGTGAGAGGAAGAGCTTATCTACCTTGGTTTTAGCCATGCTTTCTTCAACATCAAGATCATTTATAATAACGTCATAGATGGAGGTTTTTACAGTATTTTTATCTACGCCTAAACCGCTGGTTGTGTTTCCTTGAGGATCAATGTCAATTACAAGTACTTTTTTACCTTTTACGGCCAGGCATGCACTTAAATTAACTGCAGTGGTTGTCTTTCCGACACCACCCTTTTGATTAGCAACCGCTATAACTTTTGCCATCTATAACACTCATTCCTTTCAGAGGCTAAGAGACTGCAGAGAATTCTCGCTGACTTCTTTGTGAAAGTCCATGAAAATGATGCTCTTTATTGATTAATAAATGATTTACTTAAAATATTATATCACAGAATCTTTTATTATGTTAGGATGTTTCACGTGAAACACATTATAATATAATACAAAATTTCTGCTCATATCACATACTTATTTAACAAGTGTTATATCCAACTTATATCACCTTCATAGAAATTTTAAAACCTTGTTTCACGTGAAACATAATTAATGAAAACAGACCCAAATAGACTATAGATGCATTTTAAATAATATTACTTAAAATAATCCCTTGCCCAAAAAGACTGTTATAATCGCTAGCATTACATTTCCAATATTTAATATCATCTGATCTAAATATTAAGGCATTTAAAAAAGTTACTTAATATGTGGTGAAATCATTTTTTGAGGCTCTCAATAATGCCTATTTCCCACTTAAAATACATTAAACGTGCCGAGTGCATTGAAAAAGATAAGTTAAGATATAAGGTATATAAAAACCCTCAACACAAAATCTACTGGGTAGACCGAATTCAAATAAGAAGACAATATATCCTCTTCTGTCGTCAGCTGGCTTTCAGATCATACCTAGGCATACTTTCACATAATACTGTCACGTAATTTTTAACATAATACATTCTTATTAATAGCTCTTCAAACCTTCAATATAATAAATGATCAAGAAAGGAGCATCTCTCTTTACTTAAAACGGGATATCCCAAGTTATAAGTTTATGCAAAAGGGTTAAGTATATCTAAAGCTAAACCCGTTTATATATTAACTATCTCATCTTTCAATCTCATCTCATATTAAACATAACGCTGTATCACAAGTAAAAAAGCTACCGGCTTTATTACCGATAGCTCTTTTTTACTTGTGATTGAAAATTCTGTCGACTCTAATTGAAGCTAGTATAAGCCTTTGATTTCTTTACTATGGAACAAAGCCTGAATGCAGTATGGCTTATATACCAGGTAGACCAGGTAGATTAGATGTCAAGGTTATTAACTGTTTTGGCGTACTTCTGTATAAATTCCTTTCGAGGTTCAACCTTTTCACCCATTAGCATGGTAAAGGTATCATCCACCTGTACAGGATTGTCAACTTCAATTTTAAGAATGTTTCTAGTTTGAGGATCCATTGTTGTTTCCCATAGCTGCTCAGGATTCATTTCTCCCAAGCCTTTATAGCGCTGAATTGCAATGGAATTATCTTCTTTATTCCAATTTTTTTCTTTCAGAAGCTTCTGCAGCTCACGATCATTGTAAACATAATACTCTTCCTTACCCTTTTTTACTTTATAAAGAGGAGGCTGAGCTATATAAACATGACCCTGCTCCACCAGCGGCTTCATATAACGATAGAAAAAGGTTAGCAGCAGAGTTCTTATGTGTGAACCATCCACATCCGCATCCGCCATGATAATAACCTTATGATACCGAAGCTTTGTAAGGTCAAGCTCTTCACCCAGGCTTGTTCCCAATGCGGTAATGATGGGCATTAGCTTCTCATTGCCATACACCTTGTCTTCTCTGGACTTTTCTACATTGAGCATTTTGCCCCAGAGCGGAAGTATAGCCTGAAAGCTTCTATCCCTTCCCTGCTTGGCACTTCCACCTGCAGAGTCGCCTTCAACGATAAAAATTTCACACTTCGACGGGTCTCTCTCCTGACAATCAGCAAGCTTTCCGGGTAAGGTCGTCGACTCAAGAACAGACTTACGCTTGGTCATTTCCCTGGCTTTACGAGCTGCTTCTCTTGCTCGGAAGGATAAAATTGTTTTTTCAATAATAATCTTTGCTACTTTTGGGTTTTCTTCCAATATATATGATAATTTTTCGGTTACGATGTTTTCTGTAAATGAACGAATATCCGCATTACCCAACTTGGTTTTCGTCTGCCCTTCAAACTGAGGTTCTGAAAGCTTTACATTGACAATGGCAGTTAAACCTTCTCTTACATCCTCACCAGAGAGATTCTTGTCACTTTCCTTCAACGTATTTATTTTTCTCGCATAATCATTAACAACCTTGGTAATGGCAGTTCTAAACCCTGTAATATGGGTACCGCCTTCTGTTGTAGCGATATTATTGGCATAGCTGTAAACATTTTCCGTAAAGGAATCCGTATATTGAAGGGCAATCTCAATTTCCGAATTTTCCTTTTGTCCTGAAAAATAAATAATCTCAGGATGAATGGTTTCTTTATTTTTATTAATATATTCGACAAAAGAGCTTATACCGCCTTCATAGTGAAGAATAACCTCATTAGGCTCCTCTCCCCTGTCGTCAATGAGCGTTATCTTAATGTTCTTGTTTAAAAATGCCATCTCTCTAAAACGCTTCAAAAGAACATCAAAATCAAAAACCGTTTCCTCGAAAATTTGGGCATCAGGTTTAAAGGTCGTTTTAGTTCCGGTTTGTTCGGTATCACCCACACATTCCACTCCGGTTACAGGTGCACCTCTTTCATAGACCTGACGCCATATTTTACCATCACGGCTTACTTCAACAGTCATTTTTTCTGAAAGTGCGTTTACAACAGACGCACCAACACCATGAAGGCCGCCTGAAACCTTATAGCCTTCGCCTCCAAATTTGCCCCCTGCATGAAGGATAGTATGAACCACCTCAAGGGTAGGTATTTTCATTTTTGCATGCATACCTACAGGGATACCTCTGCCATTGTCTATATTGGTTATACTGTTATCCTTGTTGATCGTGACAATGATATGATCGCAATAACCCGCTAAGGCTTCGTCGATACTGTTATCCATAATTTCATATACCAGATGGTGCAGACCTCGTGTTGAAGTACTTCCGATATACATACCTGGTCTTTTACGCACCGCCTCCAGGCCTTCCAGCACCTGAATTTGCTCTTCGCCATAATGTTCCATTTTTGTGTTATCCGACATGTTTCTTCCTCCCGCTTTCTTCCAAAAGCTTTTTAGCTCTCTTGTAAAGAGTTGCAGACGATATGGGTGACAGATAGATACTCCTTTTACCCTTATGACAGGTAACAATAAAAGATTTCGGAATATCTTGCCCGATGGTTTTAATCTGGCCTTTTTCTTCACCCTTCTTTAGATAATCCCGTGTTGTATTGGATGTTGTTGTTTTTTCAATATCCATTATCGCAACCACATCCCTCATCAATACGATCTCATCTGCTCCAAGATGTAAAAACACGTCTTCTCTCCTTCTCTTATTACTTCGTTACAGTACTCGATTAGATCACTATACTTTATTACATCTTACCCTAAAGAAGCCCCTTAGATCAAAAGGTAAGGATTTGTGCCTTACCATCCTTTACGATAAACTCTCTTTTTTCATGTACCGGCAAATCGGTATATAGCAGCGGTTCTGTTGTTGTAATAATGGTTTGAACGTTTTTAAGGCCTCCAACCAGAGCTTCTCTTCTTCTTTCGTCCAGTTCCGACATGACATCATCTAAAAGAAGTACGGGCTTTTCTCCCCTTTCATCTTCAACAAAACGAAGCTCCGCCAGGATCAACGCAAGTGCCAGGGAACGCTGCTGTCCCTGAGAAGAAAATACTCTGGAACTTTTGTCGTTTAAGGTCATTTCCATATCATCACGATGGGGTCCATAAAGGCATTGTCCTGTATCCAGCTCTTTTTTGAAAGACCGTTCCAGCTTTAACGCCAGTTCCTTTTCATAATCCACCACACAGCCTTCTGTCACGCCATCGCCCAGGGAGGTCTTGTACCGTAACAGGATCTGTTCCCTGTCTCGGGAGAGCTGACTCATCTCCTGCCTTGTGAAGGCGCTCAATTTTTCTATAGCCTCCCACCGTTTTTTCATCACCTGTCCGCCTGTTTTAGCCAGAGCTTCATTAAAAGCGGGAATAACCTCCTGAAAGGATCGTCCTGTTCGATAATTTTTCAATGCAGCCGATTTATTCTTAATGATCTTGTTGTACCTCTGAAGGTTTTCAAGATAACTTCGACTGGTTTGGCACAGGAGCACATCCAGAAAACGTCTTCTTTCTGCTGGAGATCCCTTAACGATGGTAAGGGTTTCCGGAGAAAAAAGAATCATATTCATGGTTCCCAGCACATCGGAGATCCTTTCTCTCCTTATGCCATTTATTTCGGTTATTCTTCCCCGTTCCTTAAGATAGCGTACTCTAAGAGTAATCTCACGATCATTGACCATTCCCTTTAAGTTAATTTCAAAGCCTTCCGAGCCAAACCCCACAAGATCATTATAATTACTGGTCCGGTGAGATTTGCCTGTAGCCATTAAATAGATGGCTTCCAGAAGATTTGTTTTTCCCTGGCCGTTTTCACCGTAAAAAAGATTAACACCCTCAGAAAAAGCTAACTCCTGACTTATATAATTTCTGTAATTCGTCAGACGGATTTCCGATACGATCACATGCTTCCACTCTCCTGGCGGATCAAATAGCTTTTTCCCTTAACCACAATTTGATCCCCGTTCCTCAACTTTTTTCCCCTGCGGTTTTCCGCTTCCCCATTAACCATAATGGGGGTATCCTGTATAAAAAGCTTTGCCTCGCCGCCGGAGCTCACAATATCCGCCAGCTTTAAAAACTGATCGAGCTTGATGTATTCGGTATGAATGTCTATGGTCTTGGCTTCCATCTGCCTACTAACCCTTCTTCTTTATTTCGGACTTAATTCCATCAGGCATTTTTAAGGCGAACCGGTACGATCAAATACAGATATTTATCGTGCTCCTCCGCTGTAATGACACAGGGGCCAACCGACGAATTAAAGGAAATTTTAATATACTCGTCACTAATGACCTTTAATGCATCAATAAAATACTTGGGATTAAAGCCTACATGTAAATTATTTCCTGAATTCTCAATTCTAATCTCTTCCTTTGAAAGACCTACCTCAGCTGCAGAGGAAATAATCATGGTATCCTCTCCGATACTGAACCGAACAGGAAAACGCCTGTCGTCGCTTGTAATAAGAGAAGCTCTTTCAAGGCTGCTTTCCAGTTCCTTTGTGCTTACCTTGATGACGGTTTCATACTGGGGCGGGATATAGCTCTTATAGTTCATAAACTCTCCGTCGAGAGTCTTTGATACAATACGGCACCTCTTAAAATCAAAGAAGATCAGGCTTCCTGACAATGAAACCACAACAGGCTCTTCCGAAGCTTCAAAAATCCTGAGTATTTCGTTCATATTCTTTCCCGGAATAACCACCTTAAAAGAGTTGTTTTCCTTTATGACAGTATTGCTCACGGCCATACGGAAGCTATCCAGAGCTACGATATGCACTTCACCATTTGATACTTCAAACAGAGCACCGGTTAGGATCTTTCGGTTTTCATCGTTACCAATGGCAAAAATGGTCTGCTTTATAATATCCCTCAGAGCGGTTTCCTTGATAGTGATTTGCTCCACGTTTTCTGCTTGAGGAGGCAGTGGATAATTTTCAGCAGACAATCCTTTTACTTCAAAAAGAGAATTGAGGCATTCAATACGAATTCGATTTCCTTCAAGAGTTTCAATTAAAATAGGAGCATCCGGAAGTCTCCGGATCATTTCTCCGAAGATCTTGGCATTTATGACAATGGATCCCTTTTCCTGGATATCGGCCTCAACTGTATATTCAATGCCCAATTCATAACAGTTGCCTATAAGTTTTAAGTTATCTTCGGCTTCGATGTATATACCTTCAAGAACAGGTAAAGCCGCTTTTGCCATAACAGCCTTTTGAACAACATTAATGGCTTCGATAAGATTTTGCTTGAGTACGATGGCTTTCATGGTGGCGTCTCCTTTGTTTTTTTATTTTTAAAATTAGTCATAATAGTAATAAGTGCTGTGGATTATGTTGAAACAGGGATCAAAGCTTTGGCAATAAAGGATTTAGCATGTTGATAGATCTGTTGAAAACTGTCGTTTTTTCGGACTCGGCCTGTTGACGAATTTTGGGGAGTATTTTGATCACAGTTTATCCATCCACTTTTCCACAAGGTATTGGGGAAACTTTTATAAATCAACTCTGTTTGCCTGTGATATTGCGCTTCATTTCGGTTATGGCCCGGCGTAAATCGTTGTTGCGATCCAGCTCGTCTTGTATTTTTTCGCAGGCATGCATAACCGTGGTATGATCCCTTCCTCCAAAAACCTGGCCAATACGAGGCAGGGACATGCCGGTAAGCTCACGGCATAAGTACATGGCTACCTGTCTTGGAAAGGCTATGTCACGGGAACGCTTTTGAGTGGTCAGCTGGTCGGGTGCAATATCGTAATAACGGGATACAACCTTCATGATCGAACTATGGTTAATATTGGCAACAGAAATTCCCGCAAGAATTTGCTTTAAGCAATCCTGGGCAAGTTCAAGAGTAATGGGACTCCCTGTAAGCGACGCATAGGCAATAACCCG
>JAFADM010000507.1 GCA_023424865.1 Bacillota bacterium
GCCTGAAGCTCCTGCTGATGGATACGAATACTCCCTCCGCCAACTTCATAGCCGTTGAGTATGATGTCGTAAGCCTTTGCTCTTACCCGGCCAGGATCGGAATCCAGAAATTCAATATCCTCGTCCATAGGTGAGGTAAAGGGATGATGCTTGGCAACCCATCGATTTTCTTCCTCATCGTACTCAAGGAGGGGAAATTCGGTGACCCAAAGCACATCGTAGCGGGTGGGATCAATAAGTCCGGTTTTCTCAGCCAGAGCCAGACGCAAATGACCCAGAGAGTCAAATACAACCGCATCCTTGTCGGCAACAAACAGGAGAAGATCTCCGGCTTGCGCCGAAAGCCTTGAAAGAAGACTGTCTCTTTCCTCATCGGAAAGGAATTTGGCGATGGGGGATTTAATAGAACCGTCCTCCACGACAATCCAAGCCAGACCCTTGGCCTTATAGGTTTTTACAACCTCGCCCAGAGCATCGATTTCCTTTCTTGAAAAGGAGGCGCCGCAGCCCTTGGCATTAATGGCACGAACGCTTCCGCCGCCTGCCACCGCGTCCTTGAATACCTTGAAGCCCGAAGCGGCGACAAGGTCTGAAACATTCACCAGCTCAAGTCCGAAGCGGGTATCGGGCTTGTCCGATCCAAAACGCTCCATGGCTTCCTTAAAGGTTAAGCGCTTAAAGGGAACTTCCATATCTCTTCCCAGAATTTCCTTAAACAGGCGGTTGATAAAGCCTTCATTAATGGCAATAACATCCTCTACATCCACAAAGGCCATCTCAAGGTCGATCTGGGTAAATTCCGGCTGGCGATCCGCACGAAGATCCTCGTCGCGGAAGCATTTGGTTATCTGCATGTACCGGTCGTAGCCCGATACCATTAAAAGCTGCTTGAAAAGCTGGGGCGACTGGGGAAGAGCGTAAAACTTTCCCGGATGAACGCGGCTGGGTACCAAATAATCTCTGGCTCCCTCCGGTGTACTTTTGGTCAGAACGGGAGTTTCAATTTCCAGAAACCCGTTATCGTCAAAATAGTCCCTGGTGAGCTTAGCTGCCCGGTGACGGAGCATCAGCTTACGCTGAAGGTCGGGACGGCGCAAATCCAGGTAACGGTATTTAAGACGCAATACTTCATTGGCTCCCGAATCCTCTTCAATGTGAAAGGGCGGTGTCTCGGATTTGTTTAAGATACGTATTTGTGTGGCAATGAGCTCCACTTCACCTGTGGCCATGGCCTTATTGACAGCTTCAGGACTTCTTTTGCTTAAAATTCCGGTAACGGCGACAACATACTCACTGCGTACCTGGGCCGCTTTTTCATGGAGCCCGGGGTTGGTTTCACTGTTGAAAACAACCTGAAGAATACCGCTCCGATCCCTTAATGCCACAAAGATCAGGGCGCCCAGATCCCGGCGCTTCTGCACCCAGCCCATAACCGTTATTTCCTTACCCACATCGGAAGCGCCGATTTCCGCGCACCGATGGGTTCTTTTCATTCCCTGCAAGCTCTCAGCCATTTAATTGTCCTCCATTGCCCCTTACGATTGAAGCACTGATTTTTACAAGTCTGTCAATAAGGGAATCCAGGCTTATATCCTTGGATTCGCCCGTTTTCATATTTCTTAGGGATGCCTTGTTGCTTTCAATTTCATTGTCGCCAAGGATAAGGGCATAATGAGCGCCTACCTTGTCCGCATATTTCATCTGGGCTTTTGCGCTCCTGCTCATGATATCCTTTACGCAGTAAACGCCCTTCTCACGAAGCTGCCATGCCAGCTTTTCGCATACCCCTTCGGCCTCAGCACCTATAGCTCCCAAATAAAGCTCGGGCTGAACTTCGCCAGGCAGCTGAATCCCTCTGCTTTGAAGCTCCAGAAGCAGCCGTTCCGCTCCCAGAGCGAAGCCGATGCCAGGTGTGGGCGCACCGCCGCAGGCCTCCACAAGGCCGTCATACCGGCCTCCGCCGCAAACCGTACCCTGGGTGCCTATGTTTTTTGATACAAACTCAAATACCGTACGAGTATAATAATCCAGACCGCGGACAATGCCCCTGTCTATGGCATAGGCTATCCCGATGGCGTCCAGCCTTCGGGTGAGGGAATCAAAATGCTCACGGCAGTCCTCACAGATATGATCTAAAAGAGACGGCGCATCCTTGACCGCCGCCCTGCAGCGTTCTTCCTTGCAGTCTAATATGCGCATGGGATTGCGGTTGATGCGATCCTTGCAAAGCTCGCACATACCGTCTATTTTATCGGCCAGATAGGCCTTAAGCTTTTCATTATATACCTTGCGGCATTCCGGACAGCCAATACTGTTAAGATTAAGGCTCAGATCCCCTATGCCCAGCTTTTTAAAGAAAAGGGCCAGCATGGAGATAATTTCCGCATCCGCCGCAGGCGCAGCCGCTCCTAAAAGCTCCGCACCGAACTGGTTAAACTCGCGGTAACGTCCCTTTTGAACATTTTCATAGCGATAGGCCGTTATCCTGTAAAAAAGCTTAACAGGCTGGGGCTGAGAGGCCATACCATGTTCAATAAAGCTGCGCACAACACCGGCTGTACCTTCAGGTCTTAAGGTTATGCTTCTGCCTCCCTTATCCGTAAAGGTATACATTTCCTTCTGAACAATATCCGTGGTATCCCCCACACCTCTTTGAAACAGCTCCGTATGCTCGAAAACCGGAATACGTATTTCTCTGTAGCCAAAGCGGCCGCAGGTTTCCGCAAAAAGGCTTTCTACAAAATGCCACCTGTGAATGTCCTCCGGCAAAATGTCTTTTGTCCCTTTCGGCGCCTGTGTCAGCATTATGATTCCTCATTTCTTCCGGGCACTCTAAGCTAAAGGCAAACGCCCGATAAAGGTTATTGTATCCATTCATAAAAGGATTGTCAACGCCGAATCGTGCGCCTTCCAGGGCTTTAGCCGGATGAGTATTCATGAGAATAAGCGACCTTACACAGGATACACATACGATTTTGTAGTAATTGCAGTAAAAGTAGTTGGACTTTTCAGAGAAGATCTAAAACTTTTAGCAAATAGTGAGCTTTTTCTCAGCAGATATAGATGTGGTAGGTGCATATTTATCGCTTCTCTTGCCTGGGCACGGCAGGAAAAGGTGACTGCATTTTTGCTAAAGCTGGCAGTTCCGCGTAGCCGCTGCCAATCTATAGCGATCTGAAAATGGTAAAGTACTCTTTTAATCATAGTAAACTTTCCTTTGGCTTAAATATTATGTTGAACATATATATGGTTCACTCCGGAATTTTCTAGACTAAATATAGGTACACCTCCATAAGGAATGGATATGAACCATTTTCCAATTGCAAAACTAAGAAAAAGCCGTGGTCGCGTTTAATTTGTTAATTGAGGCGATTTTATGGATAATTTCAAGATAATTTATGTACTCGAAAAAATACTTGTAATTTCCGGAATTAAATGTTAATATTCTATTACTTACACATAATCGAGTTAATTTTGCATATTTATCACTTTTTGATTTACATAAAATCGTCTTGATTTTGCATTTTTTACTTCATAATCTACGTAAAATCGTCTTAATTTTGCATTCTTACTTTATAACCTTCATAAAATCGTCTTAGTTTGGCATTTTTTTACGCTTCGTAACAATCCGTAAATAGTATTCTATGCTAACTGTTCCGTGCAAGCGGCTTACAGAATAATTAGGAAAGGAGAGGTTTTATCATGACAAACAAAGAATTATTGTCCAAGATAAAAAAAGACGAATGCTTTAAAAAGCTTGT
>JAFADM010000576.1 GCA_023424865.1 Bacillota bacterium
TCTCCGTTTTTATAAGCCGTTTCTTTAAAGCCATAAGACGGTAATATATTTCCCTTGGGGTTTCATCCTCGTAGAGGAAAGCACCGTTTCCGGAGAAGGAGGGTTCAATGAAATCCCACCAGGTGAGGGCTTTTATCTCGGGCCGGGCGGCTGCCAGGGTATAGAACTGCTCCATCCAGTCGGCCTGGGTGCGCTCGTTCCAGCCTCCATGCCAGGTGCCTTCCGACATGGAAAGCTGTGACCAGTTGCTGCCTGAGCTTCCGCCCGCGTTTCGGGTTCCGCCGTTAACTCCCATTTCGGTAATGTGTACCGGCTTGCCGAGAGAAGCAAACACGGACAGCATCCTGTCCACCGCAATCATGTCACGGGCAGGGAAGTAAAGCTGTATACCCACCACATCAAACTGAACATCCGCCTCCAAAAGCGCACGGAAATAGGAGAGAGGAGAACGTATGCGCTCCGGCAGGGAGCCGTAGCAGACATACCTTCCAGCTACATATTCGGCAAAGGGCAGACAGATATTCACAATCGCAGTGGCGTTGCTGTCGGACTCACGGAGAGTGTCGCAGCAGGTGCGGGTTAAATCGATAAGCTGGGATTGGTCAAGCTTGAAGCAATTTGCCCAGTCATGAGCTTCATTCATGGCATCCCACACACCGATGCGCCCCTTATAGGTTTCCACATGATGGCGGGCGATCTCACGGGCGCTCTGCTTTAACTCCTCATAGGGCTGATTGAAAAGCCACGCCGGATTTACGCTTTCATGGCCAAACCACAGAGGATGCCCCTTGGCTTTAATGTTTTTGCTTTCCAGAAAGTCCAGAGCATTGTCAATATAGGAATAGGTGTATTTGCCCTTTTCCGGTACGGTGCGGCCGGGATAAAAGGGCAGGGTGGCAAAATCAAAGGCTTCCGCGAAAAGCTTGGCGTACCGTGCACCCGGAGAGGTGTATTTGAAGAAATTGCAGCCTGTGAGAAGGTCGCTTCTGGGGTTGGCATAGGCCTTTTGCCTGGCGGATTCGAATAAGGCAGCCTCCGCTGCGTAAATGGCATGAGAAAGGGCATAGAGCCGGTTTTCAGGTGTGCTTGCGCCTCTGTTGGCCAAGTGGGCGAAGCCTTCAGCCGCATCCAGATGTCCCTGGGCTTCGGCAGAGAGAACAATACCCTTGCTTCGTTCCTTGGCTTCACGTACATACGTGCGAATCGCCTCCGATACGAAATCCACAAAATCTCCCGTATAGCCGCTGCCTTCATTGTCGGCCATAACCCATATGTTTCCATATAATGGCAGGTTCATTTTTGCGTGTATCATGTAGGGGAAGCGAGTAACCCCAAGCTCCACCGTGCCGTCAGGTAACAGGCGCTGTCTTCGTTCATCGGGTTCAAATTCCAAATCACTTGCGTAAACCGATTCAAGAACAGGTTTGGGCATGGCAGCTCCACCCGGGCCGTCAAGCCGTACGTGTATCCACTTCATTTTTTGTCCTCCGTTTTTGCAGTGGAAGCATCGTTGCATTCCTTTAATTGACAGTTCTTTGCGTAAGCAAATCTGGCTACAAAGGAGGGGGTTCGATGCCCCCGAGCTTTTGATTGATTTGGCTGTACAAGCCTCCTATTAACAGTAGCATTATAGCAAAAAGCTTTCATTGACGAAATGCGCAAAAATTTTGACTATCACCGGTATGACTTATGCGAAATAGCCAAAAATATTGACGATTTTCACCCAATCCATCCCATGGTATGCTCATTACAGACTTAAGAACCGTTTCAAGCAATCCCAGAGTCAGTTACAGGGTTTTTAAATTCCTATTAACAGAGATTCTGAAAGGTTCGTATTAAAAACTCTGGCCCGGGACATTTGACAACGAATAACTTGTTTTTTATTGATGATTCTCAGCTATAAGGTACTAAGACAGAAAAGAGAGGATGAACAATTAATGGGTTTGGAATGGAACAGAGCGCCTGCCGCTGTGAAAACGGCTGCAGTGGGACGCAGACCGGTAAGCCTGGGACAAAAAGCGGGGCGCGCCGTCAAAAGGGACTGGCAGCTTTATATACTGCTTCTGCCTGCCGTGGTATTCTTTTTAATATTTGCTTACCTTCCGTTATACGGCATACAAATTGCGTTCAGGGACTACAAGGCCGTCTTCGGCATTACTGGAAGCGCCTGGGTGGGACTTAAGCATTTTGTCGATTTCTTTAACGCCTATTATTTTCAGCGCCTTTTAGCCAATACCTTTTTATTGAACTTTTTTGGACTTCTCTGGAGCTTTCCTATTCCCATCATACTGGCTATTCTCCTGAACCAGTTTGAGTCGCCACGATTTAAGAAATTGACTCAAACCGTGATTTACATACCTCATTTTATTTCGACCGTGGTTATGGCCGGTATCCTTTACCTTTTTCTATCTCCTTCCAGCGGTATAGTAAATACCCTGATGGTAGCGCTGGGTGGCAAATCCATTAATTTTATGATTGAACCGGGGTGGTTCCGAACCCTGTTCATATCGTCGGATATCTGGCAGCATGCAGGCTGGAATACCATCCTCTATATTGCCACCCTAACGGGCATTGATCCGGGAATTTATGAGGCGGCCACCATCGACGGAGCCACAAAAATGCAGAAGATCCGCCATATCGATATACCCCATCTTGTACCCATTGCGGTGATGATGCTTATTTTAAGCTGCGGCAGCCTTCTTGTGTCAAACACGGACAAGGCGCTTTTAATGCAAACAGCCGGCAACATGGCAACTTCCGATATTATTGGCGTCTATGTGTATGAAATGGGTCTTGGAAGAGCCCAGTTCTCCTACACTACGGCCATTGGCCTTAGCATAAACCTCATTAACTTTATAACCATATTAAGCGTCAACTGGGTGTCCAAGCGCGTCAGTGAAACCAGCTTGTTTTAGGAGGACGAGGCATGAAAGTAAGAAGCATTAAAAAATCCCCTATGAGGAAAAGCGTGGGAGATGCCCTGTTCGATTCCATCAATATGGTTATCTGGGTAGTTATTCTGTTTATCACGCTGTACCCGCTTTGGTTTATCATTATTGCCTCCGTTTCGGAGCCTAATGCGGTTATTAACGGAAAAGTCCTGTTCTGGCCCACAGACTTTTCACTCATAGGCTATCAGGCGGTATTCCAGCATAAGGAGCTTTTGCGTTCCTATATGAATTCTCTTTTCTATACGGTAGCAGGAACTGCCCTTAGTGTTTTTGTTACCATGATGGCGGCCTATGCGCTTTCAAGAAAATTTGCAGGCAAGAAATTCTTTAATTTTATATTTGTTTTTACCATGTTTTTTACCGGAGGCCTCATTCCCCAGTTCATTATGAATCAGCGACTGGGCCTTCATGATACCGTCCTTTTAATGATTATCATCAACTGCGTATCGGTGTGGAACCTTATGGTAGCCAGAACCTATATTTCAATGAACGTTCCTAATGAATTGTATGAAGCGGCAGTAATGGACGGGGCCAGCCACTTTACCTATTTCTTCCGAATTATTCTGCCTCTTTCGGGTATGATCATTGCCGTACTCTGTGTTTATTACGGTGTAGCCCGATGGAACGACTATTTCACAGCTCTGGTGTATATAAGAGACAGGTCCAAGCTTCCACTGCAAACCGTTCTGAGGGAAATTATCGCAACCCTAACCACCAGTACCTCGTCGGAAGCCTTCTTTTCCGCTTACGGTGAAAACGCCAAGGGCATGACCGACGCCATACGCAAGGCGGCGGTTGCCAAATACTGTACCATTGTCATATCCACCGGCCCTGCCGTCATCCTGTACCTTTTCATGCAGAAGTACTTTGTAAAGGGTATTATGATAGGCTCTTTGAAGGGTTAAAAGGAACCTGGCAAAAATATGTTTCTAGCCGCCACCGGCGGTTTGAATAAAAATGAGAGAAGGAGTTGGATCTATGAAAAGAATCATTCTGCTTCTGCTGGCTTTTGTTATGCTGGCTACAGCCTGCGGAGCGCCTGCCAACACAGCGCAGGAAACACCCAAGGCAACCCAGTCCGCATCACCTACAACCACACAGGGAGGAACAGGAGAGAAAATTACAATACGCGCCTTTCAGTATGTACTTGAAAATCAGCAGGTGGATTTTGACAACCTGTGGTTTTACAAGGAACTTGAAGAGAAAACCAATGTGAAGGTTGAGTGGGAGCTGGTTAAGGACGGGGATTGGAAAACCCGGCTGAACCTTATGTTTGCTTCCTCCGACTGGCCGGATGTCATTATCCGCGGAGACGTTGACATTGAGGAATACGGAGTAACTCAAGGCATTCTTCTTCCTTTGGACGAATACCTGGAATCCAATATGCCCAATTACTACAGCCGTCTTGGCATGAATGATGCCAATGCCTCCATTCCGGCTTCCGACGGCAAGACCTATTTTGTCGGCAACCTGACGGCTCAAAATGTCAATCACGACGGCAATCACTACATCAATAAAACCTGGCTTGACAACCTTGGGCTGGAAATTCCCAAAACCATCGATGAGCTGACAACGGTCCTTCGGGCTTTCCGTGACGGAGACCCCAATAAAAACAGTCAAAAGGATGAAATTCCTTTCTCAGCTGCGGATCTTATTCACCAAACCCAGGGCGTTTATACCCATTTTGCTAATTTCAGCGTACCTTTGCAGCGCTTTGTGTATGCGGCCATCGACGATAATAACAAAGTGGTGTTCCCCGGTTACATGGAGGGCTTCCGTGAGGCCTGCGAATGGCTGAACCTTTGCTACAGCGAGGGCCTTCTGGACGCCGAAGCCATCACTCAGGACTCCAATGTCTGGGGTGCTAAAATGAACGCCGGTCAGGTGGGCTACACCACTTACCTCCGTCTTAAGAATACCGCTCTTCAAGCCGAAATCGCCGAGCAGTATGTATCTATTATTCCTCCTGCCAGCGAATTTGGCGTATCGGTTCCCCAAATCCTGGAGGTTCCCGGCTTTGGTGCCGCTTTAACAGTAGCCAACAAGCACATTCCGGAAACACTCCAGTGGCTGGATGCCCAGTTTGAAACCGAGACCATGATGGTTTCCGCCAACGGTCCCATTAAAGAGGGCGGCCCAGTTGACCCCACCATGTTCATTAACGCCAACGGAAAGTATGAAATAAAATATGTTCCGGAGAATAACGGCCTCTACGAGTATGTACCGGTGTATCACGGCCAGTTCTTCGCTCCCGGCGACTACTACTTTGACATTTACGAAATGCCGCCTCACCGCGTGGAACGCTATGAATCCAGTAAAGCCTATGCTGAGGCCGGTGTACTTGAGAAAAACTCTTTCTATTACCTGTACCGGCTCTCAAAGATGAGCAGTGAGGATGCCCTGGAAGCTACCCGGTTGTTTAATGAAATAGAGAAGTTCATGAAAGAATCCATCGCCAATTTCATAACCAACGGAGTGACAGACAGCAGCTGGAATAAATTCCTTGAAACGGCAAAATCCGTAGGTGCGGATCGTTACGTGGAGCTTTATCAGAAAGCTTATGACAATTATCTTGCCAATCAATAAATCCTTGTGATAAAATACAAATAGAAACATAGTAATTAGTTTTAATTTGTATAATTTAACATATTTCATGTTTGATGTAAATTCAAACCGCAGCACATAAGTCTGTGTTGCGGTTTATTTTACGTCAATCCCTATATAGCCGGATAAAGGCCAATAATAAGAGCCAACGTGATGAATTATACAATGATTTACGGAGGAAAAACAGACTCCGGAATAAGTAAATGCTACAGGGGTGAACGCCGTCATGAAAAGGGTTATTTTCCGCTCTATTTTGTTGAGGTATATCATTTCCTATGCTATCATTATGGCCTTACTGTTTTTGGGAGTTGGCATCTATGTCAGTAATCAATTTTCAGCAACTATTCGGGCCAATATTGCGGAAGAAAACATCAACCGGCTCAGTGCCCTACGCATGCAGCATGAGGAAAAGCTTGCATCCCTTTTCAGCATCGGCAACCAGATGAGCCTGTCACCTTATATTTCTCCCTTTAAGCTCAAAGAAACGCCTATGAAGGCCTATCATTTGAAGCAGCAGCTGGCTTCCTACACTGCCGCCAACGATTTTTACGATCAGATGTATCTTATATTCCATGAAGATAATTACCTGTACTCCTCAGGGACTTCTGTTTCTCTTGAAATGTTTACGGAAAAGCTTATGAACTATGAGCATGTGCCGGCAGCCACCCTCAATGATCTTTTGCGACAGCAGGACGGGGAGGTAAGTGTTTTACCGGGCCAGTACATTAAAAGCTCTTTAATAAGCGAAACCAATAAGCAGGCTGTCACTTTTATTCTTCCTCTTCGTCTTGACGGGCGCTTCAGTATCGGAAATGCCCTGTTTCTAATTCCGGACAGCTCCTACCAGAGGATGTTTGCCGAAGAAATTACTCAGATGCGCAATCTGTATTTCTTTTATGGACAGGACCTTATTGCAGCCAGCCGACGTTTGTCGGTTTCCGATGAAGCTGTACAGGCTGCCCTTGCCGAATCGGAGGGCTTGCCGGTGCGGGATTTTACCGTGGATGGCGTAAAGTATCTGCTTTTCATACAGAAGGGCAGTCTTTTGGATATGCGCTATGTTTCCCTAATCCCTCAGGAAACGGTTCAGGTAAAAACAACCCGTTCCCACGTGGCCTTAGGTCTTTTCCTTCTCATGCTCAGCATCCCATGCACCCTGCTGACGGTTTACTTTGCCCGTCGGCATGTCAAGCCCATACGTGAACTGCAAAAAAGCATGGGAGAGGTCACTCCGTCTCCCGATGGCTTTACCGCCATAAAAAGCGGCATCGAGTCATTGATGGGGCAGAACAGAGCCTTGCACAGCCGTCTGGATGAAGGCATGGCCGCTTTCCGGGCCGATTTTGTGAAAAATTTTATTAAATGCCGTTATACCGGCAGGGATGAGGCTGTTAAAGCGGCTGCTCACCTGGGGCTTGCCATCGACCGGAATTATTATTGTATAGCGCTTATGGCCGCCGTTTCACGGGACCGTCATACCTTTGACACCTTATATGCTCTCATTGAAGGCAAGGGAGAGGTGGCTGGCTACGGAATGGAAATTGTGGACCAGGAGCAATACCTTTTCGCACTGTTTGCCGATTCTGAGGAGGCTTTGGCAGCCTGGGCTGAAAATGTCCGTTCCCTGCTGGCTTCTCTGGATGAGGAAGCCGTTATAGCAGTCAGCAAAAGCCATTCCGATTTTAAAAATGCTGCCGCCGCTTATCTGGAAGCAGGAACGGCCTACGATAACCGCTTTATTATGGGAAGCGAGCATGTGCTGCGCTTTTCCGATGTCAGCGCAGCGGCAACGGATGTGGAGCCCTTTTCCCGGGGATATCTGGACGGCTTTAGAAAAGCTCTCCACGCCGGTGACGCCCGCTCCTTAAATGACAGGATTAACGAGCTGTTTCAAATTCTCCAGGATAAGAAATTTTCACTGTTTGCTTTCAGGGTGATTTACAATGACATCATTGGAATGCTGCTGAACAAGTATTTGAGCTATGAGGACACTTCCTCCGAATCCCTTCGGTATTATGATGTGTTTGAGCTTTCCAGGTGCAGGCGTGTGACGGATTTGCTGGAAATATTAAGGAGCCTGTGCGCGGACATCCTTGCCAAGGAGGAACAGAATGCGCCAAGGGAACAGTCCATCAGCAGAAAGGTCATGGACTATATCCGTGAGCATTTCACCGAACCTGAGCTCTCCATGGGAGTTGTAGCCGAAAGCTGCGGCATTAGCGCGGCTCGCCTCTCTCTGGAATTCAAGGAGCAAATCGGGGTCCACCCTTCGGACTATTTGCTACTTATGCGTTTAGAGAAGGCCAAAGAGCTTTTAGCCGGAACCGAAATGCCTGTTCAGGATGTGAGTGTGTCGGTAGGGTATTATGATGTATCCGGCTTTATACGCCGGTTTAAACGGCATACCGCCGCCACGCCTGCCCAATACAGGCAATCGGTTCGAAGCAGGGGGGAAGAGACGGTTCAGGGTCTGTGATGAACGTTTTGCCCGTAACTTCGTCAAATGGTATGTAAGGTTAATTGAGCTCCTTCCCTGTCCGGATGAAACGGAATTGGTTTTTGTTCAGCGGCGTTTTCCCTATGGGAAAAGGGCCTGAGAAGGGGTTTGACACCTTATAAAATACCTGGAAACGGGGGGAAGACATATGAAAAAAAGAAGCTTCAAGCTAGTGGGGATAAGCCTCGCCATACTGATGCTGATTATGGCGGCAGCGGTATTTACCGGCTGCGGTGAGGAAAAAACCCCGGAAATCAGAGGAGCCATTACGGAGCTCACCTATAATTCCCAGGGGAAGCTATCCAGCTTTCTGGTGGAGGGCAAGATTGAAAACGGCACCACACTGGATAAAGCCTACACCTTCATTACCGATAAAACCCAGATTCTGGATAAATCGACAGGCAAAAAGCTTACCGTTGACGCGTTAATGGTAGAAAGCCTTGTGGAGGTGCTTTCCACAGGAACTATCCGGGACTCCTATCCTGCCCAGATAGATGCTTCTATTATATGGATTTTAGAGGATGGGGAGTAAGCCTTAGTTCAGGCTTTCTCCCTCCTTTGCTTCGATACGCACATAAACCGGACCTTCGGCAGCGGAGAAAAGTAAAAGAGCATACTCTCCGTTGCGGTTGGCCAAAAGGGAGGGCTCCTCGGCTGCGCTGCCGTTGGACTCATAAATCACCCGGAACCCATTTATAACATTTTCGGCTCTTGATCCTTTTTCTAAAGGAGTCACCGTCAATTGTCCCTGTTCCCGGCCATTAAAGCGGAACACAGGAACCTGCACAAGCACTTCCCTTGAAGGATCCTCAGGAAGGCTTCCGGTAAGGCGAAGGCCCCGGTGGCCGGATTCAAGCTGCCCCAGCTCAATTCTCTCGCTCACACAGCCGATACCGTCTATGGACTTAAAATACCAGTTTACCCTGAAGGAAACCAGCTTTTCCGAAACCGTCTCCGTGATGAGCTCATGGCGTTCCACCTGAAGCTCGGATAAAAAGACGGGGCTTCCATCTTTTTTGCGAAAGCCGGTGGAGAGGGAGGCTGCCTTTATAGCCTGCCCGTAGCAATTGGTGTAATGGGGTTCGGAAGCGAAGGGCATGGACAGAATGTACTCCGTTGGAACACCCGCCATATGGCACCGTCCCAGACCATTGGCATCATAGTGGGTATCCGCTTTTGTATCCACTTCCACGAAAACGCCTCCGCTATTGGCCATAATCTTATGAAAATGGGGCGGGGACTGCCAGAAAAATCCTCCGGTTTCCGCCGGACAGGGGCGCTCGCCCACGGTGTCGTCGGCAAACAGGTAGGCCAGATAAATAAAGCAGCCCAGGGTAATCATGTATTTCTTGTAATAGCCATAGCTCTCACAGCCATGGAGGGTATGAGGACTGTAAAAATTTTTTATGCTCTGGCAGCTCTCACTGTTCAGCCATCGGGTAACGGTGAGCGCCGCAAGCCTGGCTCCACGCTTGAATTTTTCAGCCTGGGGCCAGTTCTTTTCCCTGGCGTAACGGGAGGCTTCATATTCGAAATTGGCGGCAAGCAGAGCCTCGTTGAATAAAAATTGGTTGCTCCTGCCGCCATAGGGAAGCTCAAAACCTGTGGACTGGTTTTGAAGGGTAATCAGGGCGCTTTTTTTCAAATATCCGTCCAGAACACCGGCATATTCACCCTGATAGCCGTAGTGAAGCATAATTTGAAACTGGCAGCGGGTAGTGACATCGTACAGCATGGGGCAATTGGGATCTCTGTACATGCCGTTTTCATCAAATCTCTCAAGCTGAATGGGAAAGCAGGTGTTAAGATAGTCGGCTGTGCTACCCAGGCCCATTTTCTCTCTCAGCCATTCTCCCGCCATATTATAAACATTAATATTATGGAGATGTTCATCGGGGATTCTTCCAGGAACAAAGTGGTACAAAGTCTGAGGATTGATGCGAGAGAGCCTTGGAAGCCACCGTGCCAAACCTGCTTTAATGTCAGCCGGAGACGCGCCTTCCGATCCGATTCCATCCTCTTTTACCACCGATGCGTCCATATTCTTTATTTCCATGAGGCAAAGCATGATCTCTTTAACGGTGAAATCACTCAGAGTGTCGTCCTTTGCGAGAGTAAAGTGATTGACGCAGGCTTCCGTCATTTTAAGCCATAGCCCCAGGTATTCCCTTAGCCTGCCCCTGGCGATAAGAATTCCGATAATAGCCGTTATTCTGCCATACCAGTGAATGTCCTTAAGCGGCGTTTGTCCGTCCGGGGGCAGCTCGTTTTCAAGCTCCCTTTTGTCGTAGGCATGGACGGCCTTTTCCATAATGTCCAGATAAAAGGATTTTGTCAGCCCGGTGCTTTCGTACCGGGTGAAGCTTCTTTCTGTCATGATGCGTATTCCTCCTTGCTGAATTTGCTGCCATTCTATCACTTCCGATTTAAGCAGGACAGACTTTCTAAGCTTTTGCCCAATGGAAATATATTTGTAAACCCCAATGTAAGGTTATGAAAACCAATCACAGATTTTGAAAATTGACAGGGCGGAAAGGGGGCTTTTACAATGAAATCAAATCACGGAGCAAGCCTCCGAAAGATAAAAGGTTGGGCATCACATGATCGCAAAAATAGCCAGGAAAAAGACCCTGTATCTTCTTACTCTGCCTGTTGTTCTTTATTACCTTATTTTCCACTACATACCTATGTTCGGCATTGTCATAGCCTTTAAAACCTACAATCCCATTCTCGGCTTCTTCGCAAGCCCATGGACCGGCTTTAACCATTTTATCAGTTTCTTTCAAAGCATGTACTTTTCCAGGGTGGTTAAAAACACGCTGCTCATCAATTTCCTCCAGCTTGTTTTTGCCTTTCCCGCGCCTATTCTTCTTGCTCTGTTCCTCAATGAGCTGAAAAGTGAAAGCTTTAAAAGACTGGTACAGACGGTTACTTATCTGCCACATTTCATTTCCCTCATTGTCATTTGCGGCATGGTAGTGGATTTTGTAGCCAAAAACGGTGTCATCAACGATGTCGTTGTACTTTTGGGAGGGGAAAGGGCAAACCTTCTTCTCAATGAAACCTATTACCGGCAGGTGTATCTTATTTCAGGCATCTGGCAGTCCATCGGATGGGGCTCCATCATTTACCTGGCCGCTCTGGCAGGTATTAATTCCGAACTGTATGAAGCTGCGGAAATTGACGGGGCCGGCCGGTTAAAAAAGTGCTTCCATGTCACCCTGCCCGGTATTGTGCCAACCATTGTGGTCATGCTTATTCTTCAAATCGGGAGCATGATGAGCGAAGGCCCGGAAAAAACCCTTCTTCTTTATAACCCCACCAATTACGAGGTATCCGATCTCATTTCCACCTTTGTTTACCGAAAAGGCCTTATTGAAAATAATTTCAGCTACAGCGCGGCGGTGGGCCTTTTTAATTCGGCTATTAACTTTACCCTGCTTGTTGCGGCCAACAAAGCAAGCCGGAGCCTTACGGACAACGGCTTGTGGTGACAAAGGCGCAGGAATCGGCGGCACATTAAATTAATACAAAGGCGGTAACGGCAATGATTAAAAAAAGCAATAGCGAAAGGCTCTTTGACGGCTTGAACGTTATTGGAATGATTCTCCTGATGGCGGTAACCCTCTATCCCTTTATGCATGTTGTGTTTGCTTCCTTAAGCGAGCCTTCACGGCTGGTTAAGCATACGGGCCTTCTTCTTTATCCTCTGGGATTTACGCTGGAAGGCTATAAGCTGGTTTTATCGGATCCCAACGTGCTGACAGGCTATAAAAACACCCTTATGTATGTGGTGTTGGGAACAGGCGTAAACCTTGTTATGACAAGCATCGCCGCTTTCACCTTATCCCGCAGGAATTTTCCCATAAATAAAATTATTTTTAAATTTATCGTATTTACCATGTTTTTCGGCGGTGGACTCATCCCCAATTACCTTGTGGTATCAACTCTGGGCCTTAGAAACAGTATTTTTGCAATCATACTTCCCGGAGCCATCAGTACCTGGAACCTTATCATCATGCGGAATTCCTTTCTCTCCATCCCCGAAAGCTTTGAGGAGTCGGCCTATATGGACGGAGCGGGAGATTTAACCGTCCTGCTGAAAATCATACTGCCCCTGTCCAAAGCCATGCTGGCTGTAATGACTCTTTTTTACGGCATCGGCCACTGGAATTCCTGGTTTTCGGCAGCCATCTATTTATCGGATAAATCCAAATACCCTCTTCAGCTCTTCCTGCGTGAAATCCTCATTATCAACAACACCCAGGAGCTGACCGCCGATGTGTCCGAAATGGACCGGCTGGGGATTGACAAAATTATACAGTACGCCACCATTATGGTTGCCACTCTGCCCATTCTTCTTCTGTATCCGTTCCTGCAAAAGCACTTTACCAAAGGAGTGCTGGTAGGTGGAATAAAAGGTTAGCCAAAAAAGCAAGGAGGAATCTTAAATGAAGAGTGTATTCAAGAAAAGAACGCAGGGAAAAAAGGGCGTTGCGGCCCTAATCCTGGCCGCAGCTCTGCTTGCGGGATGCGGGGGCAATTCACCGTCGCCGGTTTCACCCCAAACCGATTCCCAGGGTCAGACACCCTCACAGGCTTCCCCGTCAGGGTCGGCTCAGGCGGAGGAAAGCTTTTATCCTGTCAGCAAGGATAAAATAACGGTGACTTATTGGGTGCCCCTCCACAACAACGCGGCCAAGGCTGTGGGCAATTACGGGGAGATAGAGTATTATAAACGGCTGGAGGAGCTGACCAATGTCCATATTGAGTTTACCCATCCTGCGGCCGGGCAGGAAAAGGAGCTGTTCAACCTCATGATAGCGTCAAGGGAGCTTCCCGATATTGTGGAAGGCGGTTGGGGAAACTATGGCGGGAGCATTTACAAGGCCTATGACGACGGTCTCATAGTCTCCCTCAACAGCCTCCTTGACGAGTACGCGCCTCATTTCAGAGATTTTATCACCGCGGATCCTGAAATCGAAAAGCTGATGCGGAATGACGACGGTCAAATTCTGGCTTTCACCCAGGTGAGAACCGTGAAAACCGCCAGCCAGGGGCCTGTTGTAAGAAAGGACTGGCTGGATGAGCTGGGCCTGCCCGTGCCCGAAACCCTTGACGACTGGCATGCCATGCTCACGGCCTTCAAGGAACAGAAGAAGGCGCCGATTCCCTTTATCGGCGACAAGGGCTTTATTGATAATACGGCCTTTCTGGGGGCTTACGGCATCGGCGGCACCTTCTACGTGGAAAACGGCGAGGTGCGCTACGGCAAGCTCCAGCCCGAATACAGGGAATACCTGAAGCTCATTAATCAATGGTATGAGGAGGGCTTAATCGATCCCGAATTTGCCAGCAATACAACCAAGACCATTGACGCCAAGTTTACCACTGACGAGGTTGGATCCTATTTCGGCTACCTGGGCGGCGGCTTTACCAATTATCTTAACCTTTACAGGGACAGCAATCCCAATTTCAATATTGAAGGCGTTCCTTATCCCGTTTTAAACAAGGGAGACGTCCGGGATTTCGGAAATTTCTACGATTATACGGGCTTAAGCGGCGGCGCGGCCATATCGTCAACCAGCAAATACGCAAAGGAAATAGCCAAAATGTTCGATTACCATTATACGGAGCAGGGAATTCTTGAAGGGAATTTCGGCTATGAGGGAGTAACCTATGAGTTGGTTGACGGGAAACCCGTGCTCAGCGACACGGTGCTTAAAAATCCCGAGGGCCTGTCCTACACCCATGTGATGTCCAAATACAACAGAGCTTCGGCCAATGGCATCACCGAGTATTCCTACGACTATTTTTTGCAGGTGCTCTCCTTCCGCCAGCAAAAGGAAGCTCTTGCCCTGTGGAGTACGGTTCAAAAGACCAAAGCTCTGCCAACCTTAAGCTTTACAAGCGAGGAAACGGAGATAACCTCCCAGAAGCTTTCCGAAATCAATACCTATAACGATGAAATGATTATTCAGTTTGTCATGGGCAAAACCTCCCTTGACAAATACGACAGCTATGTGGAGCAGCTTGACAAGCTGGGCATTCAGGAGGTGCTCAAGGTATACCAGCAGGCTTACGAACGGTTCCTGAAAAGGTAAAGGCAAGGTGCAAGACCAATATGAAAGCCGAAGAAAAAGGCCGGGATAGAAGGCCTTGGGACAAAATGCCATATAAATAGCAAGCTCATGCCTGGCCGCCGGATTTTTCCGGCGGCCAATCGGGCATTACGGGAAGAGCTTACGAGAGGGGCGGAATCATGCCGGAAACCAAGAAGAGGGGAAAAACCAGAGGCCTTTTTATGTCCTGGTTTTTTTCCTATACCATAATCATCATTCAATGCGTGCTCTTAAGCGCAATTGTTTATGCCCACTCCCTGAAAACGGTGGAGGACGGCTTGAAAAAAACCAATGAGGCCATGCTGCAGCAGGTAAGGCTCACCATGGATTCCTATCTCAAGGATGTGACGGAGCTCATGCTCAGCATGTCCCTGAATACGCCCTTCAATTTCTTTGCTTCCAAGGAAAAGCCCTTTGACACCCATGATTCCTTTACCATGCTTGAAATGTACAAGGATCTGAAGGCCTATAAAATCAGCAACGGCCTGGTAAAAAGCCTCTACCTTTATTATCCCAATTCGGATACCTGCATTACCGAGGACGGTATTTTTACGGCCCGGCAGCTTTACAAATCGGAGTACGCCGAAAGCGGCGTCGGCTACGACACCTTTGCAGAAATGCTGACGGAATACGCCAATAACGATTTCCACATTGTCGAATTCAATCCCTTTTCCGGCGCGGAAGGAGCTGCAGCGCAAAAACGGGTGTTTTTCCGGCAAACCCTGCCCCTTAACGGTACGGCTCCGAGAATAGGCAATATGCTTATGCTTCTGGATGAGGAAAAACTCAAAAGCGTTATTCGCAAGGTCAACAATGAATACATTGACGGTGTGGCGGTAACCGATTCCAGAGGCTATGTGATTTTTGGAACAGGAAGCGGGGAGAGCCTTGAACACTATGCGGCGGGGGGATCGGGGGAGAAGGGAACCAGCTTTGTGGAGCTTGAGAAAAGAACGCTGTATGCCACTCATATTCAGTCCAACATCAATGGCTGGCAGTATGTTATGCTGGTGTCCCCGGATCTTTATACGGAAAAGCTCCACAGCGTCAGGGGCTACATGGCGCTGGCCTTAGTGGCCTGCCTCATACTTGGCGGGGTTTTGTCCTATTACTTCTCCTACAAAAATTATTATCCCGTAAAGCAAACCCTGAAGCTTCTTTCCGACAAAACGGGAGCGGTTTCCTCCGAGCTTCCCTACAAGGAATATAAAATCATCAGCCATTCCATCCATACGGCCATGGCAGAGAAGGAAAGGCTTCAGGAACGCCTGGCAAAGCAGAACAATCTTTTGCGTGAAAATCTCATCTACAAGCTTTTAAGAGGCTATGGAGACAGCGCGGTGCCCTCGGAGGAGGCCATGCAATATTTTGAGATCCGGTTTTCTACGGCGTTTTTTCTTGTTGCCGTCTACAAAATCAGCCATTACGGGATTTTTTCCGTAAATCTGGAGGAGGAACGGCTTATTAAGTTTGTGGTAGCCAGAGCCAGCGATGAAATCCTGCAGGAGGAAAATGAAAGCTATACCATTGAAATTGACAATATGATTGTCTCCCTCATTTGTCTGAGGGAAGGAAAGCCGGAACAGGGCTATGAGGCTGTAAAAAAGAGCTTGGAGCGTGTGAGGGAGCTTTTGAAGGATCATTTTGAGCTTAAGGTGGAGGCTGTTTTGAGTACCGTCCACCAGGAAAAAACGGGAATTGCCGAAGCCTTTTATGAAGCCCTTGAAATTATGGAGTACAGAGCCGTATCGGGGGTTGACGCCGTTGTTTGCCGCGAGGATATACCCGGACCCTACAACGGCTACCGTGCCTATGTTTACAGCATTGAACAGGAGCAGAGGCTCATAAACCATATTAAGGCGGATAATATGGAAAGCGCCCAAAAAGAGCTTCTCGGCATTATTCATTCCAATATGAACATGCCCCTGCCCCTGCTGCGCTTAATGATTATGGACCTGATAAGCACCATGATTAAAGCCATTAATGAGCTTGAGCTTTACTACGGCGAGGAATTTATAAAAAACCTGGATCCGGTGGAAACCCTTCTTAAATGCCATAACATTATTGAAATGAAAACCGTTATGCTTAACTATCTTGAAAGCTTTCACCACTTTATTTCCCAGAAGAAAAAAAGCCATAACAAGGATCTGAAGAATAAGCTGGTGGCATTTATAGCCCAGAATTTTACCGATTCCAATTTAAATATTGAAACCACAGCCGGGCATTTCAACATGAATCCCATTTATATTTCACGGTTTTTTAAGGAACAGATGGGAGAGAGCATGCTGGATTACATTAACCGGAAAAAAATTGAAAAGGCCAAGGGCCTTCTGGCCGATGAACGCCTGGGAGTGGGCGATATTGCGGGCATGTGCGGTTTTAGCAGCCATACGACCTTTATACGGGCTTTCAAAAAAGCGGAGGGCCTGACGCCCACCCAATACAGGGAAATTGTAGGGTGAGCTTGATATACCCCTTTAGATAACGTATGGCTATAACGGAGAATTCCTCCCTTGGAACGACCTGTTTATGGTATAAAAGAAGAGGACTTTATTACTGGCAATGCCTGTATTGAACAGAGAGGGGATAGAAAATGCTGGATGATAAGGGGTTTGATTCCTGGTCCTGGGACTATGATGAGAGTGTGAGAAGAAGTGAGGATAACGATGAATACCCTTTTGCCGGATACGGCAGGGTACTGGGATTCATCTACAATAAACTGCGGGAACGGAATAGGGCCGGTCATGAAAGCACAAAGCGCAATAGGGAGAGAAGTGTTCTGGATATCGGCGTCGGTACGGGGCTTCTCACCGCAAGGCTGTACGAGGACGGTTACACTGTAACCGGGATGGATTTTTCAGAGGCCATGATTAAAATCGCAGAAAAGAAAATGCCGGAAGCCCGATTCATAAAATGGGACTTTTCACAAGGGCTGCCAAAGGAGCTGGAGGAAAGCCGGTTTGATTTTATTGTGAGTACTTATGCCCTCCACCATTTGGGGGACAGCGAAAAGATTGTTTTTCTCAACAGCCTTAAAAGCTATTTGAAGCCCGGGGGGATTATCCTTATAGGGGATGTTTCCTTTGAAACCCGAGAAAGGCTTGAGGCCTGCAGAAAGAAATACGCTCCGGACTGGGATGAGGACGAGTACTATTTCGTTTACAATGAAATAAAGGAAGCTCTTGAATTTAAAAGCAAAGACTATATGCCCCTTTCTCATTGTGGGGGCGTCCTCGTCCTTTCCCAGGCCGGATGATTCCTGAAATCAATGACTTTTAATGCCCTTATGCCTTGCTCCAGGCCGGAAGCTTTGCCAGCGTGCGCTTTGCCAATTGGGCGGCGGCCTCCTGATCGAGGCCCTGGGTGCGTATTAAAAATTCAGTGGTGCCCTTAAGCTTCTCCGGATAGGACTGCATGGAGCCATCCGGCCTGGCACAGTAAAGACAGTAGTCCTTGCTTGTGTCTCCCTGGGCAAAATCAGAGGTTTCCGTCATGGGCATACCGCAGGAAATACAAATTTTTCCCTGAACGGCTTCTGTTTCATGGTTCAAGTTTGCACTGTTCATTTGTGTTTCTTCCTTTCGTAGGGGTCAACCCCAAGCTTTATAAATTCTTCAATTCCTAAAGAGGTGAGGGTATAGTGGCGGGGTGCTTCGTCCTTTTCCTCAAACCAGCCAAGCTCCACCATGCGGTGAAACAGCCTGCCTCCAAGAGTACCGCCCAGATGCTCATAGCAGCACTTGCCGCTGAGGGGCAGGGGTGTTTTTTCTTCCATATTTAAGCTCCTTTCCATAGCTTATTTTTTTAATAAAAGCTGGGTAAAAGTTTCCACCAGAGTATCTCCCCAGCGGCCCAGGACGCTTTGGCCCGGCGCAAACAAATCGTCGTTGGACAAATAGTGGTGAACAAGGCCAATCCACATGTTAAAAAGCATGGATAGGGGGATATCCTGTGTTTTTTCCTCGAGCTCCCTTTCTGCCGCCTGGCTGAAATGAAGAGCCAGTGCCGATTGGAGATTTATCCATTCATCCCTGGCCTCCTGAGGAAGAAGCCGGTTTTCAATCACAAGGCGGGAATAAAGAGCCTCAAATTCCATGATTCCCTGAAGATGGGCCTGAAGCAAGTGATGAAGAGAGCCGCAATTCCTGGCCAGCTCATGGGTGAGAAGAACCATTTTTCCGCAATACACCCGGATAACCTCCTTAACGAGAGCCTCCTGGGTTTCAAAATGCAAAAAAACCGTGCCGTGAGACACTCCGGCAGCCTGGGCGATGTCCGACATGCGGGTGGCAAGGATGCCCCTTGCCGCAAAAAGCTCACTGGCGGTGGATATTAAAAATTCTCTGGTACGTTCCTTTTGAAGCTGACGAGTATTCTTTTTCATTGATGACTCCTGAATCACTGACTTTAAAGTCATTATATTCCGAAAGGCTATGCCTGTCAATATTCAAACTTCAAAATAAAGTCCGCCAGGTGCAGGATCCGCTTCTTACCCTGAATTTAACTATGGAATGGATGATGCGGGCTAAAGGTAAAGACTGGCCCATTGAGTTTATGGTATATTAGACCATATGGGGTGCATGTGAATGTATGAAAGGGGAAGATCTTTATGATTTGCATGGGATTCGGCTTGATTACCGGGGATGTGAGGCGTCTGCGGGAGTTTTACACAAAGGTGCTGGGCTGCCCTGCACAGGGCGATGATATTCACACTGAGATACAGTGCCAGGGAGTGCCATTTGTACTGTATGATAAGGCGGCCTCCATTTCCGATATGGCCTTTTCGTATGCTGACTCCATGGGACATGGGTACACCACCATCTCCTTTGGCGTGGAGGATGTGGACGCCGAATACGCCCGGCTGAAACAAATGGGCGTTGCCTTTATGACCCAGCCCTATACCTACCCATGGGGTGCGCGCAGCGTGCATTTCAGGGACCCGGACGGAAATATTGTGACCTTGGTTACTCCGCCGAAAGGGTAAGCCATAAGTGGATAGCGATTCCATCAAGCCTTTGCTGCTGTGAGAACTCCTTTTTGGCTTGCAGTTTGAGCCGTCCAATTCTGGACGGTTTTTTAATTCTATCAAATTCGTTCGTATTTTTAGGCGTGAGGAATGTCAAAAATTCTCTGTTTACTCGAACATATGTTCTGAATATAATAGAGTATGCATATGATGACGAATGAGGTGGCATACATGGATGACAGCCGTATTATTATGCATATTGATGTGAACAGTGCCTATTTGAGCTGGGAAGCCGCTTACCGCCTGCAGCACGGCGCCACTCTGGATTTGCGCGCCATTCCTTCCGTAGTGGGCGGAGATGAAGCCTCCCGGCATGGCATTGTTCTGGCTAAAAGCATTCCGGCCAAGCAATACCAGGTGCATACCGGGGAAGCGCTGTATGCGGTGCGGCAGCGGTGCCCAGGTATTGTGGTGGTACCGCCCCATTATGATTTATATATGATGTCCAGTGCAGCACTTTTAAATCTTCTGGAGGAATACACCCCTAAAATTCAGGTTTTCTCCATTGATGAATGCTTCATTGATTTTTCCCATATGGAAAGGCTCTATTCGGATCCGGTTGAGGCGGCTCATCTTATAAAGGAAAGGATAAAGAGTGAGCTGGGTTTTACGGTAAACATCGGAATTTCCAGCAGCAAGCTGCTGGCCAAAATCGCAGGAGATCTGGAAAAGCCCGACAAGGTACACACCCTTTTTCCAAAGGAAATTCCTGAAAAAATGTGGCCTCTTCCGGTGGAGGACCTGTACATGGTAGGCCGGGCCACCGCCCCCAAGCTTCATAAGCTCAACATCCATACCATTGGTGATTTAGCCCATACGGACATCGCGCTTCTTCTCAGCAAATTTAAAAGCTGGGGACGGCTTTTGTGGGAGTTCGCCAACGGCATTGAATCCTCCGGAGTGGGAGAGGGCAGCATCCCTGTAAAGGGAATAGGCAATTCCACTACCATTTCCTTTGATGTGGATACCAGGGAAGAAGCCCACAGGGTACTTTTATCTCTCACGGAAATGGTATGCATGCGCCTCAGAAGAGCAGGCTTTTGCGCTCAGCTGGTAGCGGTTTCCCTGAGGACCAACGAATTTATTCATTTTGGCAGGCAGCGAAAATTTGCAATGGCCACCGACTGTACGGCAGATATTTACAATTACGCCTGCATCCTTTTTGACGAAATATGGCGGGGACAACCCATACGCCACCTGGGGGTAAGGGTATCGGAGCTTTGCGGAAGCGATTACCTGCAGCTGAGCCTTTTACAGCCCTACAATGAAAAAAAGAAGCGCCTGGACTCGGCCTTGGATGAAATTCGTATCAAATACGGAGCGTCGTCCGTTATGCGCTCCTGCTTTATTGCGTCAGGATTTAAACCCATAGCCGGAGGCGTGGGCGAAGAGGATTACCAGATGATGTCCAGCCTTTTATAGCGCACAGCAACAAGGCCTCAAACATTTGAGGCCTGTGTATGCCGCAGAAAAGGTTTTTTAGTAAGTGCGGAGGATGGCTGAGCCGCTGAAAAGCTCTTCCATGGTTCCTTCGCTGGAGCTCATTCGAAGCTTTGCTCCCAGTCTGTCAAAATCCCCGATAATATCCTCATAGCCCCGTTCGATATGCTCAATGCCTGTCAGGAACGTGGTTCCTTCAGCCATAAGGCCTGCAAGCACGAGGCAAATGCCCGCCCGAATATCTCCTGCGTGAACCCATGCTCCCGTAAGGGTTTTGCCCCCGTCAATGCGTGCGGCGCCGCTTCTTACGGTAATGGAAGCACCCATGCGAGCCAATTGCTCGCAGTGGTTGAAGCGCAGAGGATAAATTTTATCAGCTACCATGCTCCGGCCCTCTGCTTTGAGAAGCAGCGCGGTCATGGGCTGTTGAAAATCACTTTCCAGAATGGGATATTTTCCGGTACGAACCCGTGTGGGCTTTAAAGCAGTGGGAGACCATGCTGTAACGGCATTTTCGGAAACGGAAAATTCCATGCCGATTTCCTTTAGCTTATCCATGCAGGCCTCCAGATGCTCGGGGATGATGTTATTAACCGTTACCTCTCCGCCGGTGGCGCCTGCCGCCATAAGATACGCTCCCGCAATAAGCCTGTCGGGAATAACCGTATGATCACAGCCTCCCAGGGCGTCCACGCCCTGAATGCGAATGACATCGGTGCCTGCACCGTAAATCTTGGCGCCCATTTTGTTAAGTAAAATGGCTGTATCGACAACCTCGGGATCCCGGGCAGCGTTATGAAGCACGGTTTTACCCTGGGCAAGGGCGGCTGCCATCATGATATTAAGAGTGGCGCCACCTGTAATACAGTCAAAATAAATGGTGGTGCCGACCAGTTTCTCAGCCTGAACCACATAATGATCCTTAAAATACTCAATACGAGCACCCAGTGCTTTTAATCCTTTAATATGCTGATCAATGGGACGGGAAACAAAATTATCTCCACCGGGATAACCGATGGCTACTCGCTTATGCTTAGCCAGAAGAGCTCCGATAAAATAGTAGGACGCACGGTAGGCAGATGCATAGTCCGAACGAATGTCTCCGGATTGTATTCCCCGGGGATCGATGACACATTTGCCGTTTTCCTGAATAACTTTAGCGCCTATATCGGTTAAAATGGAGTAAATCATTCTTACGTCGGATATGTCCGGTATTTTATACAGCGTGACAGGTTCCTCTGACAGACAGCACGCCGCCAGCAAGGCTAACGAGCTGTTTTTCGAACCGGGCATCTCAAGGCTTCCCTTAAGCGCATCGGTACGGGTAACTTCAATCCAACGCATAATCAATCCTGCTTTCTTTTGTAGACTGATGGACACTTA
>JAFADM010000588.1 GCA_023424865.1 Bacillota bacterium
CAGGCCATGGAAGGAACAGGGACGTGCCGGATCTCATATCCTGATAGAAGACTTTTTAAACAAGAGGCTTCAGCATGTGGATTTTATCCATGACCATCATTTCCAGCATCGACTGCCTTTTCGCAGGCGTGGCCTACGGTGCCAGAGGTATTCGCATCCCCTTCCTTTCCAAGCTCATACTGTTTCTGATGGCATTCATTGTAGGTACCGTCACACAGGTCCTTTCAACCTTTATTGCCGGGTTTATTCCCCCCTCTGCGGCTGAAATTATCGGACAGTGCATCCTTCTTGCACTGGGGCTGTTCATGCTTATGACAGCCATTTTTGACAAAAAGAAGCCTGTATCCACCGAAATAAAGACGGCTATCGATTCAAAGGAACCTAAAACCCTTTTCAGGCTGGTTTTAAAGTCTGTAGGCATAACCGTGCAAATTCTTAAAAATTATGAGGATGCCGATATTAACGATTCCGGCAAGCTGGACCCCATGGAATCTCTTTTTCTCTCCATTGCACTTACTCTGGACTGTACCGGACTCATTCTTTGCGGTTCGCTCATCGGAGAGGGCAATATCCTTCTTCCCCTTGCCCTAAGCCTGGGTCAGGTGGTTGGCCTGGTATTTGGCGCAAAGCTGGGAAAGCTTTTGTTCAGCAAGGTACAGCACCCCTTCGTAAAGTTTTTGCCATCCATCCTTTTAATTCTCACGGCCTTATTTGAATTCATACGCTGACCAACAATTAGTAAACCTGAAGGACTGTCCCTAACACTTCAAAACAAGCTGCATATTTTAGAGAAGGACGGTTATGTAAAGAACCGTTTAATGTGAATAGGGCAGGATATCGCTAAGGCAGAGCTAAGGCCGGTTTTATCCAAATCGGGGAAAATGGTCTAACATAGGGGTTACTTCCTTAAGCGAGATCCGATACAGGTTTGAATATGAAAATTACGGTGATGAACGGCGGCCTTGGAAACCAATTGTTTCAATACGCCTTTTACAGATGCGTTTGCCATTGGCAAAAGGACGAATGCTACATCGACGACAGTTGTTTTTTTCTTAACAAAGAGCATAACGGCTATGAGCTGGAGCGGATATTCAAATTGGCCCCGCCGTTATTAAGCCGCTATTTTACAGAGGAGCAATGGGCTTACTGCCTGGAACAAATCAAAAGCGGCAGGCATCTGGCAAATCTTTTGGAAGAAATGGGTTTCCCCTTTCAGGTTGTGGCAGAAACCCCGGATCTAAGCTATAAGGGCATCCCTTCCTTAACCCCTCCAAACCGTTACGATCCGGCAATACTCCGCCTTCATGGCAATATCTACTACCATGGCTACTGGATAAACGGAAACTGGTTCAACTCAGTAAAGGATGAGCTTCTAAAGGAATTGAACTTTCCGAAACCGGTTCATCCCAAAAATCAGCAATTGCTTGACTTGGCTGACGAGACAAACTCCATAGGGGTACATATTCGAAGAGGCGATTTTATTAAATACAATCTTATCTTAAATCCTGATTATTATATTGCCTCCGTGAAAAGCATACGGGAGGTTGTGGAAAAGCCTTTGTTTTTTCTGTTTTCAGATGATTTGGGCTGGTGTCTTAATCATTACAGGGAGCTGGGCTTTGATCTAGCTCGGGACAATCTTATTTTTGTGGACGGAAATCGGGAGGCAAACAGTTACATAGACATGCAAATCATGTCCCGCTGCAGGCACCTTATTATAGCTAACAGTGCCTTCAGCTATTTCGCAGCGCTTTTAAACCGGAATCCTGGCCGCATCATCATGAACCCCATCCCTTCAAGGCCCCTGTGATGGCTTAATATTGAAAAAGAGAAATGCTCCCTTCATGATTAACAGTGTTTTTTATTTCACTGTCTCTCATAAAGGGAGCATAACAGGCGGCCTTTCTCTTTTTAAGTATTCTGCTTTTAATATTCTAATCTCAGTATCTTGATTTCACTATTCGCTTTAAGAGCACTAGAGCCTCTATTCAAGAACCAATTCCACCGGACAGTGATCGGAGCCCAACACATCATCATGAATGATCGCATCTTTAATTCTGTCCTTGAGCTCACTGGTGACACAGAAGTAATCGATACGCCACCCCGCATTATTGGTTCTTGCATTAAACATGTAGGACCACCAGGTATAAGCCCCTTTTTTCTCGGGGTACAGGTAGCGGAAGGTATCAATAAAGCCGGACCCCAGAAGCTCGGTAAACTTGCTCCTCTCCTCATCGGTAAAACCGGCGTTTCGTCTGTTGGAGGAGGGATTTTTAAGGTCAATTTCCTTATGGGCTACATTTAAGTCGCCGCATACCACTACCGGCTTCCTTTCATTCAGTCTTAGAAGGTAGCTTCTGAAATCATCCTCCCATTTCATGCGATAGTCGAGGCGTTCAAGGCCCCTCTGAGCATTGGGGGTATAAACCGTTACCAGATAATACTCCTCAAATTCTGCCGTGATAACGCGGCCTTCATGATCATGCTCTTCAATGCCCATGTCATAGCTAATGCTCAAGGGTTTTATTCTGGTAAGTATGGCTGTTCCCGAATAACCTTTTTTTTCGGCATAATTATAATATTGATCGTAGCCCTCAAGTTCCAGGGTGAGCTGACCTTCTGATAGCTTGATTTCCTGAAGGCACAGCACATCCGGATTCTTTCCTTTTATAAAATCTAAAAAGCCTTTTCCCATTACGGCACGAAGTCCGTTGACATTCCAAGAAAATAATCTCGCCATAGTGCCTCCTGCTTCATTTGTTCACAAACGTTTGTTCTTATATTGTAGCATACATTGAAATTTTCATGCAATCCATAA
>JAFADM010000593.1 GCA_023424865.1 Bacillota bacterium
CAGGCGGGGTGTACTGAGGCGGATAAATCATTATCATGGGCAAAGTGGCATCGTAGTAGCCTGTAAATTCAGCCCCCACTGCCAGCGGCTCATCGGTCAGCGCAAAGGCCTCCGGTGTAATCCTGAAGTGAGCCAGAGCTCCGTCCTCCGTTTCCACAACAACAGTGTGCCAGCCCTCCTGGGCCTTACCGTCAGTGTCGGTTAAAGGCTGTATTTCCGTTACCTTGCCGGTAAAAGAGCCAAAGCGAGGTGTCTGGATAACGTCCCGGATTTCCTGGTTTTCAGGAAGCGCCGGATTGGCCTCAAGGGCCAGAACACCTACGGAAGTGAGGGACAAGGCGGTAACGGTAAACATTACCGTAAGCATTCTTCCCCTCTTTTTCAGTTTAGGTTTTTGATCTTTCATATCAAACCCGTCCTTTCGTTATTCTCTTGATGTATACCTTAAGGTCACACTAAAAGAGACGAAGGACATATGGTTTTGGTTCCCTTTTTCAGCCTTTGGTTTTTTCACTTATTAATTCCACGTTTTTAACCAGTCTGGGATCTCCCGGACACAAATCAACGGCTGCTTTGGCGTGAACAAGAGCTTTATCGTACATTTCAAGGCGATAGCAGGCAATGGCGCAAAGGTCGTCGGGGGTTTGATCCCATGCGTAGCCCATATTGACATAGCCTAAAGGTTTTTCTTTTATTTTCAGCGCGGATTCCATCATATAGAAAAGGGTGAGCCAATCCTTCAATTCATATGCCATTCGCCCGAATTCAACATAGGGCTCCCGCATATGAGGCGCTTCGGCAATAGCTTTAAAGTACCAGGAATAGGCCTCGCGAACCTGTTTAAGGTGATAATGGGATACGGCAATCCACCGCATGGAGGCGCTTCTTTCCTCTTTCCATTGGGCATTGGGCATATTAAGGTGCCGGTTAAGGGTCTCTATGCATTTGTCCCACATGCTCTTATACATATATTCTCTTCCAAGATAATAGGTCATGCGGGCATCCTTGGGATTTTCCTTCACGGCCATTTCCAAAAGAGGCAGATAGGAGCCTCTGGATTTTGTAGGATCGGGGTAATGGCTTAAAACCATCCCATGAATAAAAATAATGCTTTCAGGAACCTTTCCGGTATACTGAAGGCATTCATGGACAGGACAAACCCATCTGTAATCCTTGCGGGAGTGTACCTTAAAATAGGCAAACTGGACATCGGGTGTATTATCGGGCTTCATACTCCAGTTGTACAGGTATTTGCCCATGTGAACACCGGGCATCCAGGCATTTTCAAGCTTTTCCCGCCAGCCCTCCGCAAATATCTCATCCAAATCGGTACAGACGCAGATATCCGCATCCTCAGGTACATTGTCCAGGGACAAATTTCTCGCCACATCAAAACGCCAGGGCTTGACCTCCCTGACATAAACCACCGCACCGCGGGCCTTTAGCTTGTCTACCGTTCCGTCAGTAGAACCCGTATCCGTTACCACCACCTGATCGGCTTCCTTCATGGAATCCATCCACCGATCCACAAACTGCTCCTCATTCTTGCATATGGCATACACAATGATTTTATACTTTCCCATAAAAAGACCGGGCCCAAGGGCCGTTATCCTTTTTTATCACTCAGTACTCAGTGTATGCTGCAAGAATTCTGTTTGCCTTATCCTTTTGGAAATACTTTAAAAAGCACTCAAATATTTGATATAGGCCTTTTGTGTAAAAAGGTCGGGCTCCGTGTTAAGCTCGGTTCGCAAAAGGCTTTTATAGCCAAGATAATGGCTAATAATCGCACCCCTGTCCTTCTGCTGATAATAAATATCCAATATAAAGCGGTTGAGCTCTTCATCATAAGGAGAATGGGCAAGCCCGCAGCGAATAATCTCCAGCGCTTGAGGATATACCCTCTTTTCCATATAACATTCCGCCGCCCTTATGGCGGCACGGCTAAAGCCGGAGGTAAAGCGTTCCCTCTCAGGCAGGCACCATAGATAATCCATATCTTTAAGTAAATGCCCCTGATAAAGAAGCTTCATTTTTTCAAAGGTATCCAGAATTTCCTCATCCTTATTACCGGCCTTATCCATTAAATTTTCAAAAGCAATGGCATCGCAGCCAATGGTGTCAAGACTGCACATATACCCCTCCCGGCTTCCCTTCACCGACAAGATGCGTATGGGAATGGATTCCTCCTTGAGGGTCTGCCTTAAACGGTAAAGGGTGGTATGAAAATTGCCGGTCAGCTTCTCACCCGAGCTTTCCGGCCAAAGAGCTTCGCCAATTTCCCATTTATCGATTTTATCGTTGTGATGGAGAATAAAGTAAGCCATCATTTCCATAGCCTTATAGGACATCCATTTAACGGATGTACCGTCATTTTTAAGTATTTCAAACCGGCCAAAGCACTTTACTCTGATGGTACCGGCTCCCGGGGATCTTACCCTGCTTTCCGAAAGCTTGCCGATACGTTTCAGGGTCTTTACCAGATCCTCATCATAGACAGGCTTTAAAATATAGTTTAAGGCATTCACCTTAAAGGCTTCCAGCGCATAGTGGCTGTAGGCCGTAACAAAGACCACATTCAGGTCCTCGTTTTCTTCCGTTAGGTGCAATGCCAGCTCGAGGCCATTCATTTCAGGCATTTCAATATCCAGGAAAACAGCATCCGGATTGAGCTCTCCTATTTTTTTCAATGCTTCCGTGGGTTTGGTAAAGGCTCCGACCACACGAGCCAGACCGCTTTTAACTATGAGGCGCTCCAGCAACTGTAAATTCAAAACTTCATCGTCAACAATAACTACACTTAACATTTGTACATCCTTTCAGGGCTACTGGAGCAAGCTGTAAAGGCCTATTTTGCCGGATGTGTCCGGAATGGCAAGGGCTGTGCCGTCTAAAGAGAGGAAGAAGCCGGCCGTATCGCCTCCGGGAGGCACTGCCTGGCCATAATAGGTGTAAGTCTGAGCCTCTTTTTTCCATATATCAATGATTTTCCCGCCGGTTCCGGATGCCACGACAAAATAGTTCCCATCCCTGGTTAAAGCGGCATGGCTAGAGGCTCCTCCCGTTGCGGTTACATTTTTTACAAAGGCCTTCTTCGCCAGATCATAAAGGCTTCCTGTTCCCTGGCTCCAAACAAGCGCAAGGAAATTTCCATCCTGGGACAAAACTGCTGTTGAAAGCCTGTCCGCAGCAGTGAGCCCTGAAGTCTCGTCACCGGTGATACGGCTAAGAACGGTCCCCTTATAGTCTACAAGCAGAATATCATAATAACCGGTTGACATATTTTCCCCAATCACTGTGATTTTACCTGAAGCGCACAAAATCCGTTCAATCCGGTGACCGTTCAATGGGGCTGAAATCCTGGTTCCTGCGGTGGTATCCAAAATAAGGAGCCCCTCCGTGGAAGCGGCCAGAAAATAACGCCCGTCCTCACTTATCCCCCACCGATCTCCTGCAGGGGTCCACTCAAACTGCACTGCTGCCTTGGAGGAATTGGCTCCGGCAAGAGCCAGATAGCCCTTGGATGCGGCTCCATCCTTTATATAGGCAAAGTTGGACTGGCCATTACTGAAAAGAGCTGAAGCCTCTCCTCCCTTTCCACCATCCAAGGTGTACCGGGTTTCCCAAAGCTTTTTCCCGTCAGCCGTATTCCAGGATGAAACCGTAAAGCCCTCATTCAAAGTAAGAAAGCCCGTGGCTGTCGGCCACAGATCCACAAGTCCTGCCGATTGGTCAAAGGATCCAAGAAGCCGTCCGGTTCCCATGTCATAGGCAACTGCTTTTTTATCCCTGGTTAGGGCATAAAGCTGCTTCCCGTCTTTGGAAAAACGAAGGCTTGAAGTTCCTCCCTGAGTTTTGGAGATTACCGCATAGGTTTCAAAGGGTCTGGCCTTAGCTTCATCAAGAAGCGACTGAGCCCTTTCCTTTATGTAATCCGAAGGTTTATCAAGACCTTTAAGCATGTCGTTTACAATGAGCGCGGCAGCGGATCTGTTGCCTTCATCAATGAGCTTTTCAGCTGTTTCCAGAGTCTTAAGGCTTTGCTCCAGAAGTGAAAGCTCCGCCTGGCTTAAGGACTTGTCCGAAACAGGGGTTTGAACAGGCGGGCTTAAGGAAGGGGTCGGGGTTGTCTCCGGAGTCTTTTCAGGAGCATTCTCCTGGTCAGATCCCTCCGATGGGGCAGGCAGGGGTGTTTCCTCCCCATGATTCTTACCCGCATCCAGCCTATCCTGCTCTTCCTGTTTTCTAATGGCCTCCTGGCTGTCAATGGTGTTGGAAAGCTTTTTATTTTCCTCTAACAGGGCCTCATTTTTCTTTAACATTTCCTCATACGCCGATTGAAGATCCCCGGGCTCACCGGAAGGCTGAGCCCCATTGGTTCCTGCACTGAGGCCCTTTATGAGGGTATATCCCCCCCAGACGCCAATAACAACCGCCACAACGGCGGCAGCCCTGACGAGGGTTCTTATGAACTGCTTTTTTTCAGCTGAGTATAATTGACTTGGGAGAGTGCCGTGGATGGGAGCCGCAAGCTTCAAAAAATCCTTCGACAGCCTCTTCAATGCTCCCTGTGAGTTTGAAGAGGATATGTCCAGAATAAAGGGGGCGGCGTTTACTTTTTGCTCCCGTGGGATACCGTTGTCCACAACCAATCGTACTTCTGTTCTCAGCTCCTCGGGAATTTTATCCTTTCCCATTCCATCGGCCATAATGAGAAGAATATGATCAATGCGTCCCCGGTGGATTGCCTTATAATAACTGATTTCCTCCATTAACCACCTGGATTTTGACGTTTCTCCGGTAAGTACGACGATTAAAAAGGCCGACTTTTGAAGGGCCAGCTTAATGTCCGTTCCCAAAACGCCATTGGCAGGAAGATCGCTTTCATCTCTGAAAACGCGCAGCATACGCCCGGCTTCGGCATATCGGCCATTGATGGGAGGCTTGTACTCTTCCAAAAGCTTTTGCAGCCGCTCGGCCACAGCCCTGTCATGTGGCAGGTGCCTGTGGCTTATAAATGCATCGTAAATAAATTCGCCCTTAGGTATGTCGCTCAATTTAAGAAACACCTGCTTACATCTAAGTAATTTTAGCGGAACTGATTGTTTTATTATAACATACCCTTTGCCTCACAGGCACTCTTTTAGTTTTATGTTCATGAACCCAAGCCGATTTCTGTCGGTTTTTTTACTATAATTTTATACAACAATAATGTAACGTTTTACTAAAAATGTTACATTTACTCACCATTACTTTATATAATCCATTTTTAAATGTCAACTTCCTACTGGTCTTTTTTCACAAAGGGCAGAATTCTTGGCAGATCGGTGACTGAAAATTCAGCTAAATCAAGGGTTGCGCCCAGTTGAAATAAGTGAAGTAACAATTTTAGTACATTGTTGCATCAGTGTTATAATGAGAGCGTTTAAACGCCATCAAGTCTGAAAAGGAGCCAACAGTATGACAGGATCATTTAGTTCCAGAAATTACTATACTGAAAATGGCACCCTTTTGCTGGCCAAGGGTTCACCTATTACCATCGAAATGTTGGGAAGGCTGAAGCAGTACAAAGGGATTAGGTTTGGAGAAGCTGATACGAACCTTGAAGCAGAAAAAAGAAAGTATCAGGAGAGCACCCAAAGGATAGCGAGGCAATTCAAGGGAATTAATGAGCAAACACTGCATCAGGTAAACAGCCTGCTGATTCGGGTTATTTTTCAGTCAAAACAGAAATCCTGGTGGATGTATGTCAACGCGTTGAGTCATTACCTTGATTGGCTCTATACGCATTCCATCGATGTGGCCATGATTTCCCTTCTGATAGGGGTTGAAATGAATTATGCGGAAAAGGCCCTCTGGGAATTGGGACTGGGGGCCTTGCTCCATGATGTGGGAAAGCTTTTGATTCCTAAGCGGATTTTGCAGAAGCTCGCACCCCTCAACCCCCCGGAAAAGATGATCCTGGGCCAGCACTGCGAACTGGGTATGGACGCCTTAGCCGGCTGCTCCCTTCCAGAGGCCAGTACCAATATTATTATCCAGCATCATGAAAGGCTGGACGGAAGCGGTTATCCGTGCAGCCTTAAGGGGGAACAGATCAGTGAGTACACGCAAATTGTCATGATTGCAGACGTATTTGACGCTATCACCGCAGGTCGTCCTTATAAAAAGTCAAAAGGCCCGGAAGACGCCTTATTGATTTTAAATAATCAAAGTGAAAAATTCTCTAAAGAATTTCTGGAGGTTCTGGAAGCCATCTTGAGGGATTGAACGGGAAGACCCCGGCAATCGGTTTAACCCTGCCCCCTTCCGTGCTATACTATATTAAATAGCTTATGTTAGGGAGCGCCTTATGAGTACGAAAGAGAGCCTTGATGCTTTCCATCCCATAGTAAAAGAATGGTTTTTAAGCGAGCTGGGCGAGCCGAGCCTTCCCCAGCTTGAGGGCTGGCCGGAAATACAGGCCGGGCGCAGCGTACTCCTATGCGCACCTACAGGCGCGGGTAAAACTCTGGCCGCCTTTTTGGAAAGCCTTGATCGGCTTTTGAAGCTGGGTCTTGATAATCATTTGCCTCAGGGTGTTTTTATCCTCTATGTTTCTCCGCTTAAAGCTCTGAACAACGATATTTATAAAAACCTCGAGGTGCCTTTGGAGGGTATCCGCAGAAGGTGTGAGAACGCGGGTCTGAGCTTTCCGGAAATTACAAAAGCCGTTAGAACGGGAGATACACCTCAGGCGGAGCGGCAAAAAATGCTGAAAAAGCCTCCCCATATCCTTATCACCACCCCGGAATCCCTTTATCTGATGCTTACCTCAAAAAAATCCTGCGAAATTCTTAAAAACACAAAGTATCTCATTGTGGATGAAATTCACACCATGCTGGGAACGAAAAGGGGTGTGCATCTGGCCCTCTCCCTTGAAAGGCTTCAGGCCCTGGCCGATAAGGAACTTGTTCGTATCGGCCTTTCCGCAACCGTACATCCGCTGGAGGCTGCTGTAAGCTATCTGGGGGGACTGAAAAAAGAGGAGGGCGGGCCCCAGCCCCGGCCTGTTACACTGGTTTCTCCCATTATGGAACGAGCTAAGGAGCTGTCCATTTATATGCCTGTTGCGGATTTCAGAAGCTTGGAAACGGGCACCATATGGCCCGAAATTTACGAGAGCCTCTATAAGCTGGCCTGTGCACATGAAACCACCATTGTCTTTGTCAACAACCGGGCAGTGGCGGAGAAGGTTGCGGCCAACCTTAACAGCCTGGCGGGAGAGGAATTTTGCATGCCCCACCACGGCAGTCTCTCAAGGCACCGCCGTCTGGAGGTGGAGGACCAATTCAAAAAGGGACGGCTTAAATGCATCATCGCCACCTCCACTCTGGAGTTGGGAATAGATATCGGTTCCATTGACCTTATGGTTCAGGTGGCTGCTCCCCTAACCGTTTCAGGGGGGCTTCAGCGTCTGGGCCGCGCAGGACACCGGCTTAATGCCGTAAGTATGGGACGCATAATCCCAAAAACCCGGACAGACCTTCTCAAAAGCGTCTTTATGGCCCAGGAGATGCTGGCCGGACGGCTGGAGGAGGAAAAAATCCCCGAAAACAGCCTGGATATTCTGGCTCAGCATATTGTTTCCATGTGCTGCCAAAAAAGCTGGTCTGAGGAAGAATTGCTGGAGGTTATCCGGGGAGCCTGGTCCTACCGGCGGCTTCCCGAATCGGATTTTAAAAGCGTCCTGGCTATGCTGGCCGGGGATTACGAGCATCTCGAGGATATACCGGCCAAGCCCCGCATTGTATGGGACAGAGTAAACCACACGCTGGAAGGTGCGTCCTACAGTAAAATGCTGGCTGTCAACAGCGGAGGCACCATTCCGGACAGAGGCTATTTCTCCGTGATGCTGGCGGATCACAAAACACGGGTAGGCGAGCTTGACGAGGTTTTTGTTTTTGAATCCCGTATTGGGGATCGGTTTATGCTGGGCAATTCGGCATGGAAAATAGAGAAAATTGAAAAGGACAGGGTGGTGGTCTCTCCCGTCTCCAGTGTCGGGGCAAGAACACCTTTCTGGCAGGGCGACGGTATTGGTTGCGCCTACAATCAGGGTCAGTCCTACGGCCGGTTTCTTCGGGAGCTGGCGGAAAGCCTGGAGGAAGAGGATTTTGTGGAAGTCCAGGCCCGCTCTCTGCTTATGGATGAAACGGCCGCTCTTAATATAAAAAATGTCCTTCTGGATCAAATCGATGCCCTTGGCTGTCTTTCCCACGAAAAAAGGATTGTGGTGGAGTATTTAAAGGATGACGTTGCAGAACAGCGCATTATTCTTCATGCCCATTTCGGCGGCCGGGTCAACAGTGTTCTGGCTATTCTTCTTCAAAAGGCTCTGGAGGATTTGCTGCGATGTCAGATTTACTGCAGCCACAGCAACGACGTCATTCTGCTTCATGTATACGGTTGTCCCGATTCCCTCACCAATGTTCTCTCACTGCTCTCAGAGGACAGGGTGGAACAGACACTCATAGAAATGCTTCCCACCACTCCCCGTTTTGCCATGACCTTCAGGTATACGGCCTACAGAGCGCTTATGATGGGCGTCCGGAATATTGGCCAGCGCCTGCCGCTTTGGGTTCAAAGGCTGCGCTCCGTGGATGCGCTGGAGAACGCGTCAAAATTCAGAGATCATCCCCTTATTGTGGAAACCATGCGTGAATGCCTGGAATTTGCCTTTGACATACCCAATACCATCCGTGTGTTAAGGCAGATAAGGGAAGGCCAGATTCAAGTTATAGAGAAAAACACCTGGTATCCTTCCCCCTTTGCTTCCGAGGTTTTATTGGATTTCAAAGGGTTTATGATGTATATGGAAAAGGCTCCCCATCCCGGAGAAATCAAAAAGCCCTTTATATCGGGCATTGAAGCATTGAATCTCAATTACCGTGAGGAAGAGGCTCCCCCCTTCACTTTGGAGGCGGTTAACGAGATCGGGCTTAAAAACAGCGCTCCGGAAAAGCTCCGGACGGTGGCCTCCTCCCAGGAGCTCCACTCCTTTTTACTCATCTATGGTGACATTCATCCTGATGAAATTCCAAACGATACGATCTCCCAATGGCTGGAGCTTTTAATAGCCAATGGCCGGGCTATCCGTTTCATGCCCGGAAGAAAGGGCTCAGGTCTCTATATTGCGGCTGAAGAGGAAGAGCTTTACCTTGCAGCCGGCAGCTTTAAGCCTTTAGAGGAAGATGAAGAGGCCTTGGAGGAAGGCGGCACCTGGACACCCCAGGAGGCTCTTTCACGTATTGTAAGGCGGTTTTCCCGCTACCACAGCCCCTTTTCACTGGAGACGCTTTTGTCCCGCTATGCTTTGTCCCCCGGCATTGCCGATCGTATTCTTTACAATCATCAGGCTGAGGGTCTTCTCAGAAAAGGTCCTTTGGGTCCCGGCTATAACAGTGCTTATTGCCATATCAAGGTGTATGAAAGTATTTTGCGCAAGGACAGCGCCTTAAAATCCCAGGCTATTCCAACCCGAAGCGCTTCTTTCTATGCAGGTTTTCTTCCCCTCTGGCAGAAGGTGGGTGATCAAACCGTATCCAAAGAGCAAGCGCTTCTTGATGTTCTTGGGCAGCTGGAGGGCCTGCCCCTTCCTGTGGAATACTGGGAAACCCTTTTATTCCCCGCCAGAGTGGGCGGATACTCGCCACAGCTTTTGGATAAGCTTTGCACCTCGGGGAGGATATTCTGGCGCATCCGCCAGGAAGGCACCTCCCCCCTATTGGCCTGGTATCTGTCGGAAAACAACCTTCCCTCTCTGGAGCCCACCGAGGCTTTATCCCCTTCATTGCCCGAGGACATGGACAATAAGGAAAGTACTCAGCTTATTCTTAGGGTGCTTAAAAGCAAAGGGGCCTGCTTTACCCATATTCTCTCGGCTCTCACCGGTATTCAGACAAGCCGTCTGTTGGAGCTTCTCGAGGACCTTGTATGGAAGGGTCTGATCGGCAACGATTCCTTTTCCTCCATCCGATTTTTCCTTTCCCAGAAGGCGGACAAAAAAGGTTCGGAAAAAGCCCCTGCCCTAAAAGCACGCCGCATCGCCCAGGCCGTTTCCAGAGGCGAAATGGGGCGTTGGGAGCTTGTCTGGCCCATGGGGGGAAAATCACCGGAAGAGCAGGAAGACCGGCTTTTTAAACGGTACGGCCTTTTATGCAGGGAAGCAGTGGCACAGGAAAAGTCCCCTTATGGCTGGAATGAGCTGTATGAGTCCTTAAAAAGGAGGGAATACGCAGATAAAATTATGCGGGGGTATTTTGCGGAGGGTCTGTCCGGTATCCAGTTCATGCTCCCTGCCGCCTATGCCCTTATGGATGGGCCTTTCGGCTATAAAGTGCTCAATGCCTGCGATCCCGCCCAAGCCTATGGCAAAATACTTCCCCGAAGCCTAAGCCCCCTGCCCTTCACCACGGTTCCCTCGACAGCTCTTGTTCTGAGGGAGGGAATACCGGCAGCCGTATTTGAAAAATACGGGGAGCGCATAATCTACGAGGGTGCCACCGATGCGCTTGGCGATATTCTTGATACTTTTGTAAAAGCCTTTCGCAGCGGGAGGATTTGGCCTGATCGCAAGAAAATTCTTGTCAAGGAATGGCCGGAATCCCAGGAGGAAACGTCAAGCCTCATGGAAGCTCTAAGCCTTGCCGGATTTAAAAGAGAAATTATGAGGATGGTGCTCTGGCGACAGCCTTAAACGCCTTAACTCCTTATGACAGGATTATGACAGGAGACCGGGTTCAGGCAAATCGGGCAATCCAAGGAAAAAGGTGGTGCCTGTTTTTTTCCGGGAAAAGAAACGGACATAGCCTCCCAGATACTTTTCGCCTATGAGCTTCATACCGTAGGTTCCAAGCCCCCGGCCCTCGCCCTTGGTTGAAAAGGATCTTTTAAAAATTTGCAATTGTATATCTCTGGGGATCCACTGCCCGTTGCTGACGGATAATTCAACAAAGCTACCCTTACGGAGTGCGGAAACAAGAATCAAGCCGGCTTCAGAAGCCTCCACCGCATTTTTCAGCATATTGTTCATCATCCTGCGAACAAGTACCACATCGCTTGACAGTACCAAATCCATAGGACAGGTCAGGCAAAAGCTGTTCCGGTTAGTGTCGTCCCTTTCATAAACACCGATGAGCTTCTCAAGTACCTCTCTTACGGAGAACAGTGCGGGGGTGACGGCCAATTCGCCGTGCTCGGCTGCGAGCAAATCCTTCTGGTTTTTAATTTCATCCAAAAGCACCGCGGCAGTTTCATCCACACAGGCCGACAGCTCCTTGAGCTCCTCCGGATTCCCCGTCCCCTTCATGATTTCAACCAGCCCCTTAAGGGCACCCGAGGTGTTCAATAAATCATGAAAAAAGACCTGTTCAATTGCCCTTTTTCTTTTTTCCACACTGATATCTCTTATGGTAAAGAGTATGTACTCCTCGTCAACACCAACTGCCGGTACGGCATGAACCATAAGCTCCATGGACATAGGCCCCTTTTCGCCGCTTACCGTAATAAGGCATTCCTTTTCCACCTTGGACTTGGTTTTCTGAGATTCCAAAATGGCTAAAACGGCACCGCAAACACTGCAGTATTCCGTTGTTCCGCAGCCTCCCTCCAGACGCTCCGAGTGAATGCATTTAAAGAGCTCCCCCGGCCTGAGGCCAAGAAGCTCATCTCCGGAAGGAATACCCAGAATTTCCAGCAGCCTTCGATTGGAATAAATAACTTGCCTGTATTTATTTAAAACCAGCATAACATAGGGCATAATGCTAAATAGATGTGCTGCGGCGCTGCTCCCGACAGTTTGGGCCTGGCCCAGCACCCCATCCCTGTTCAGTCTGGCTGCAGGTGCAAATTGGGTACTGAATTCCAACAATTCACCTTCCACCGTCCATCCCCCTTTACACATAAACCGGTTGATTTCCTGTACCGGTAATTGCAACTTATTATCAATAATGTCTGGAACCCTTTATTAACACTATTATATCGTATTCCCGCCCTTAAGAATTGAAAAATTTTTACAAACAGACAAGGTTCTTTTTAGTAAAAACCCCCTGACAGATTCTGTCAGGGGGACTTAAGAAATATCTTTCAGCTGTTAATTCGAGTAGTTTATACTTTATTTTGTAAGTATATTGTATAGAAGCTGTGCCGCCTGGGCTCTGTCTGAGCCGGCCGTGGGAAGGATAAGCTTTTCCTTGCCGTTACCGTTTACCACGCCGGTGGAGATAAAATAGCTGACAGGTTCAACGGCATAGGAGGACAGGCTTCCAGCATCCTTGAAATCGGAAAGTCCTCTCCCCAGATGGGTATCAGGCAGAAGCTCCAGCTTCTCAAGCGCACGGTAGAACATAACGAACAGATCCTGCCGGCTGATTTTCTCATCCGGTGCAAACCGGTTGCCGCCTACACCGTAGGACAATCCCAGTCTCTTGGCGGTGGCAAGATAAGCCTCATAGTCCTTTCCTGCCGCATCCGAGAAATTATCGGTTATTGACCCATCGGGGGTAATGCCCAGGCTCTTCATAAGAAGGACCATGAATTCACCCCGGGTAATGCCTTCCGTGGGCTTAAAGGGCTTATCGGCCGTGATAATGCTTCTGGCGGCCAAATAGTCCACGGCATTCTTGTACCATGCACCAGATGCCACATCGCTTAAGGACACGGGATTGGACTTTACCTCGAAGGTACCCGTCCCAGGCGAGTAGATGATAATAGCCTTGGTTTGAGCATCATAACGGCTTCTGGGAAGCAGAACAGTCTTTCCGTCGTCGGCTTTAAGCGTGGCTGCCAGGGTTCCTTCCACTTCGCCCGACTTGGGTGTATAGGGCAGAGAAAGGAGAAGGGGATTGAGGTAATCGTTATAGGCCAGAGCCTTTCCGTCCACCTTGATTTCCAGCACCAGGCTTCCGGCTTTCAGACTGACGGCGGCTTTGCTTCCGGAGGTCAGCTTCTTGTAAGCTTCTCCCTGGAAGGTGACCTTGCCGATTCCGGGTACGGACAGGGTCAGGCCCGTGGTACCGGCAGGAAACCACCCGGTAGTCAATTCCAGGGTTATACCCTTGGAATCCTTGGGAATTCCGGTAAAGTCAATGGTTCGAACGCCCTTGGTGTCAGCTTTTGAAATAAGCTCCAGCTGAGCTTTGGTCGGCGTAAAGATATAGGTTTTATTGCTACCCTCAATGGCGGTAAGCGTCACATTTCCCAGTGTTACCTGTACGCCCGGCACAGCACCTCCTCCTGAGGTTGACGGGGTGGAGGGATTGGTTGGTGTTGTGGGATCTGTTGGGTCGGTGGGATCTGTCGGGTCGGTGGGATCCCCTGCAAGAACAGTAATTTTTACCGTTAGAGTGAGGGTGCCTGCTTTTACGGTAATGTCCGTTTCGCCCTTGGCAATTGCCGTTACCTTGCCGGAAGCATCCACGGTGGCTACGGAGGTATTGCCGGAGGACCATACCAGGACACCTCTGTTTATCGCATCCTCAGGCCCTGTCCGGGCGGCTAAAGTCTCACTTTCTCCCGCCTTGAGGCTCAGTGTGTCCTTATTGACAGAAAGGGCTTCCACAAGGGTTTGGGGTGTCAATGCAAAATTCACATCGGTGCGGGGCGGAGGAATGGTAATGGAGCGCAAGGCCGCGGCATTTCCTTCATCCGTAGTGGCAAAGGGCTGGTATCCGTCCTTAAAGGCGCGTACACGGTATTCACCCGCAGGCACCATCCAGCCGTAATAGCCGGATTCGTCGGTAGTCTGAGGATTAACCTGGCCATAGAGCTCTGCATCCCATACCTCCCAGACCGGTTCTTCCCCTTGCGCAGCAGTATTGACCTCGCAGATAACCGTCACACCGGGCAGCTTGAGTCCGGTTTCCTCATCGGTAACATAACCGCTGGGGTCAACAAGAATGGTTACTTCGGCGATGACATAAGTCAGGGTGCGTCCGTCGGTGGTTTTGACGGTGGCGGTAATGGTTTTAAGTCCTGCTCCGCTCCAGCCTGAAAGCTTGGCCGACCAGCTGTTTCCGCTCTTTTGGGCGGTATAGGCTCTGTCGGAGAAATGATAGTCGACGCTTTGTATAAGCTGATTGTTCTCGAAGCTTGCGGAAAGGTTAATATCAACGCCGTTTAAACCGGTGTCGACCCATGCCGAGAAGGCTCTGACACCAATAAAGTGGTTTACCGGCAAATCATAGGCTCCGAGGTTTTCCACTCTCACGGAGCTAAGGGTTATGGGCTGCTGCGCAGCCTCCACCGTGAGAACCTGGGATCTTTGGGTAACCGTTTCGCTTCCCGAGGTTTTTGTCACCTCCGCCACCAGCTCATGGCTGCCGGAGGTGAGGGTAAGCTCCGCTGAAAACCAGCGTCCATTGGGTTTTACAACGGTTACCGTGTTCTCCGTAAGATTTCTTAAAAGAACAACGGTATCCTGTGAGGCTTCTCCGTAAACCTTGAACTTATCACCGGCTTTGACGGCTCCGGGACCGCTTAAGGTAACGGCAACCACTTCTGCTCCTGCGCTTGAGAGTCCAAAGCTTTCGCCGCCCAGACTAACGGTGACAGGAATCAGAAGGCTTGTTGCGCTGACACTTCCGCTGACAGTGACATTGAAGCGGTATTCGCCTTTTTCACCGGGCTTAAGCGTAACATCTGACCGGGCTTTGGAATTGCCGGCAGCGGCGGTAAGGGCGGTTCCGGCGGGAAGGGCCGCGTCAAAGGAAGCCACAACCGTCTGATTGCCATTGTTCTGATATCTTACGGTAATGTCAAAATTATCTCCTGCTTTCACAACGGATTTGCTTAAGACTACCTCGTTGCCTGTACCGGTAAACACCTGAGAGCTCTTTGTAGGCGTTGTCAGGGTAATATCGGCCAGGGACATTCTTCCTCCGCTTTCAAAAGCTTGAGGAACCGTAAAGTCTTTCGTTGCCTTTGTTTTATCAAACAGAGGGTAGGTACTGTTGCCGTTTACCACCCAATTGACCCTTACAGTGTAGGTTCCTGCTTTTTTAACCACACTGTCGAAGTGATAGCCTTCATTTCCGGTGGCATACACCGAGGCCAGGCTTCTTCCGGCAGAATCCAGAAGCTCCACATGAGCCTTATAGGCGGCGCTGCCGTCCATGAGCACCTTGCCGGTTATGGAAAGGCCGCGGGAAACCGTGAAATTAACACCGGTTACCGAAGCACCGTCAATTTCCACCGTTTGCGGGTTGGATTGAGGCTCCAGCGTGAAATACCTGCCGTTGCCCTCCACTGCCAGGGTATAGGTTCCGTCCTTCAGTCCCGTAATGGTGTAATTGCCGGAAGCATCGGTATAGCCCCAGGCACTGGACGAATTATCGGCGGGCTTTGCTTCAACCCACAGTCCGGCCACTCCCTGCTGGGATGCGCCAACCGTTTCGGTTAACCGGCCCTTAAGGGTATAGGTGACAGGTACAACAAAGGTTTTATCCACAGGAAGCTTTCCTACGGAAACCTCCTCAAAAACCGAATAGCCCTGATAGGATACGGTAATGAGGTAGGGTGATCCGGCAGTTAAAGTACGCACGTCAAAGCCGGTTCCGGTATTGCTTCCCGTACTTGCAGCCGATTGATAATCACCTGTTGAATAGCCGGAAACCTGCACGGCCGCACCCTGAAGAGGATTACCGTTTTGATCCTTTACAAAGACCGTGAGCTTCTGGGTGCTGTACCTGGAGCCAAAGACCAGGGTTTTGGCGCCTCCGGTAACGCTGTTCACAGTAAACACTTCATTTAGATGAGTAAAAAGCGGATTGCCGGAAATAGAAGTCATTTTATACTCTCCGGCTCCAAGAGCAACCGTAAAGCTTCCGGTGGCATCGGTCTTCACACCTTTAATTTTTTCCTTATTGCCGTCGTTTCTGTAAATTTCCACGTCCACAAGGGCGGCAGGAAGAGCCGACGCGCCTGTACCGTAGCTGAGGGTAAACTTTATTTCTTTTGCAACAGTTACTAAAGTGGTACCGGTTATTTTTCCGTCGGAGCTGGCTGCGGTAACGGTTGCAGTTCCCAGGCCCACCGCTTTCACAAGGCCATTTGCATCAACGGCAGCCACACTCTTATTGCTGCTGGTATAGGTAAGGGTCTTGTCGGTGGCATTAGCAGGCTCAATGGAGGCAGTGAGGGTTTTGCTTTCTCCTGCCAGAAGCGTCAGCCTGGAAAGATTCATGATGATTTTTGTTACAGGAACAAAGAGGCCGCTGACGGACATACCGGTCTGTACCCTGGAAAGAACATTTCCGCCGTCCTTTACCTCAACTGTGAGAACATAATCCTTATCCGTAATGGACTGAGATCTTTCAATGACAACCACCCAGCCGGAATTGAGAATACTGCCCTTTAAGGTAAACGTATTAATAACACCGTCGTCCAGATAGGCGGTAAGGGTGTAGTCCTTATTCCCCTCAAAGGGTGCGCTGCCCTCTGCCTTTTTGGCAACAAGCAGCAGAGGAGCGTTCTCCTCTTCGTTTTCGGAGCTGTAAAAGAGCTTGCCGTCCACCACATACTTTTCGTTTACAACGGGTACGGCGGTGTTATCGGAATAGGCAAGCTTTGCGATACTGATTTGAAAAACAGGCTCACTCACCGTAACCTGAACCGTATCGGAGGCGTTAGGGTTGGCAAGGCTTCGTACGGTAACGACAGCCGTTCCCGGAGCTATGGCGGACACAACGCCGTTTTTATCCACCTTTGCAGCAGACGGATTATCCGAGGTCCAGCTAAGGCCCTGATCCGACGCATCACCGGGCAGTATGGCAGCGCTCAGTGCTTCCTGTGCCCCCTGGGACAGGGTAAGAGCTTCCTTATTAAGCGTCACGCTGTCCACTTCGATATAGTCGCTGCTTTCTTCCACACTGTAATTAAGTAGGCTGCCTACAAGCTTGCCGTTTACCGTAAAGAAGAAATCGTATTTCCCCTTTAAACCGGCCACATCCTCGCTTTTAAAGGTATAAACCTCCTGGTTTGCGGTTACGCGCTTTTTAATCATATTCAATACGGCAAGGGGAGCGGTATCCTTGGGAGTGGAGGTGCTGTAAATAGCCCCCTGAACCACTGCGCCTTCGGGCAAGCTGCCAAGCTCGGCACCCCCAAAGGGCGGATCTCCCTCCGGATAGTCATTCACCCAGGCATAACCCATATGGCATTCTGTTAAAAGAGGAACCAGGGTATTCAGATACCCTTCAACCTCATAAGCCGGGTCGGAGAAGGAATGAAGGGGCAGGCCGTTATAGGTCACCTTAACACTGTAATAGGCGGAAGTAAAGCTCCCCGGCAGCTTTGCGGCTGCACGGACAGAAGTGCCGGAGGCTCCCTCTGTCGCGGTTATCTCCAATTCCGACAGCGGGATGGCGTTACCCTGCAAATCCGTAACGGAAAGGCCTGCCTTGGAGGTATCAAGCGCCTCGGTGGTAACAAGTGTGGTTTCCGCCGAAAGCCTGTCAAAATCGGTGCGAACATATGTAAAATCGCCATAGGCCACGCCTGAGCTCAGGATAAACACCTGCAATACCGTGGCGGTATTCCCGTCCTCCGCGTTTATCAGCTTTACAATATAGCGGCCGCCGGGAAGTCCCTCAGGAAGGATAAGGCCGGCTGAAACGGGCGTATAGGAAAATTCCTGCTGGCCTTCATCTGTCTCTAGGCTTCGGGTAACCGGGTCCCCCAGGGTTATGGCATCCCCTGTAACCACATAAACCGGCGGAGAATCCTCGCCGTTCTGTGTGTTAACCAACCCTATTTCGGGGCTTGTGCCTGTGAGGCTGCTAAGAGCCAGAAAGGAAAGAGGGAAGTCTGCCGGTAGCTCGCCTCCGGCCAGGTAGTTGTTTGGAGCATTGATCTCCAGAACCGGGGCAGGCCCCTGAGAGGATTCGTCGCGGATAAAGCCCTTATCATTGACGGAAAGAGCGATAAAATCCGTTTCCCACTCATTGTAATCATTCATATCCTCATTCCAGTTGTAGACTCGGATTTCACCATAATCGTATTGGTAAAATTTAACTGTTTCACCTCTGCTGTCCTTGAATACAACATGCATCCGTTCCGCAGCCTGGGAATAGGCATCGTATTCCGCTCCGTTTATACGAAGGACGAATTTAATCTTCCTGGGCGCATTGCCGGAATCCGTTAAATCGCCTGTTGCATGAATAATAAAGTCGGCGTAAGGCTCCTGCTGGACAAATGCGGCGGCATAGGCTCTGACGGGCTGATCCATGTAATACTCGGCGTTGGTGCCGGAGGATACCCGAAGGGTGCTGCCGCTGCTTTTAGGGCTTAAGACCAGCTTATAGCCCTGATCCTTTTGGATGGCCTCCCCTTGCTCCACCGTAAGCTTTAAAGCAGCCTGGGTATAGCCTGACCGCCTGTCAAAGGAAAGGTAGCGAAAGTCCGTTGCTTTTGCAATCACTCTGCCCCCTCCATGTTCAACCAAAACCGCATCCAATTTGTCACCGGAAAGGTTATAGCCCTCCATGGAGATATAGAATTCTTCACTTCCCGGAAAGGCGGGAAGAAAACCGTCGGGCTGGGTATCCAGAGAGATAATAATGGGATCGGCCACCGCCTTTATTTTAATGTCTTTAAGGACGGAAACCTCCTGGCTCTCACTGTCTCTGAACCTTAAAGAATAACTTCCGCCGTCCGTTAAGGCTCCGGTGGGAACGCCCATACCGTAAATATAGAGAGGATAGTCCATTCTTACTGAAAAATCGGCCTTGTTAAAAACCTTGTCGTAGAGCCGTACATACTCGTTCCAGCCCGCCGAAGGGGTTATTTCGGCACGCTCATAGGGTTTTATGGCGCTGCTGTCCAGGGCAACGACCTGTTCGTTTTCATCCACCAGTTCAATTTTCACATGGCCGTCGTTATTGTTTCCGGCCCATTTTTCATTGTCAATAAGGGCGGCATCGCCATAAGCAAAGAGGGTGTATCGAAATTCCACGCTGTTGGAGGGCACATAAATCTGGTAATACATGGATGGCGTAGTATTTTCAAAGGTTGTAAAGCTTACGGTTTCCGAAGATCCGTAACGAATGTCCTCAATATAGGGATATTGCTCCTGAGGCGGTTCTTCACCTTCACCCTGTTCTCCTTCTCCGCCTTCCTCGCCGCTTCCGTTTTCTCCCTCGTCCTCAAAAGTACTGTTCTCCTGTCCGTAATCGGGATTATGGCGATAGGTTTGAAGCTCCACGGTGGCACCTGAAAGCTCGTCGGGTGTATAAAAGCCGTCCCTGCCTTCTTCCACGCTCCCATCGTTGTAAACAGTACGGTGAAAGGCCCGGATACCGTCGTTGCCGTCATCCTCCTGTCCGTAGGCGACGAAAAGAAGTTCCCCGCCATTGTAAAAGCGAAGCTCCGACGGTGTGTCCGCCTCGGTTGCAAGCCCCTCCACCTCAAAATGAAGGCGCTTTTCCCCGTCAAAATAATACTTGTCGGAATAAACCAGAGTAACTTCGTTTCCGGCTTCGTCCACGAGGGCGATTTCCTGTCTGACAGGCTTCTCCTCCTCATTAACGTAAATGAGCTCGCTGGCAGCCTGCTCCTCACTGCCGGCCTGTGCTGCTGAAAATGCCGCAAAGCTCGAAGCTTCTTCGGATGCCGGCTTAAAGGGAAATTCCAGCTTCCCCTCCCCTTCGCTTGATGGGGGAAAATAGGAAATGCTTTGTTCGCCGGTCCCTTCCCTGTTGAAGGCGTTGGCGGGCACACTCCATACAAAAAGCAGGAGTAATGCCAAAAGTCCGCTGAACACTTTCTTTCCTGGTATTAAAAACCTGTGCTTCATACCGTCTCGGTCTCCTTTCACCTGAGTCCAAAGCAAAAAACATGCCGGTAATTGCATCCTCTGTTTTTTACAAAAACCCGGACAATGTCAATTTACCGTCATTTTAGCACCAGCAGGGAAAGAAAGGGTATGCAGGCAGCAGACTATAAGAAATTTCTGTCACCAATTTTGTACGACTATCTCAAATGCTATCTCCGTAAGGGTTTCACGAATCTTCACAGACTGTTCCTTGTTGCAGAAAAGGGTTTTTAAATTAGGAAGCTTGGCGAGAACGGAATAGTCCGTTACTTTGGCACTTGTAATATCCAGACTGTTAAGGGATTGGTTGCCTAAAACCGCATCCAGGGTTGTGAGTGGGTTATTCCCTACGCCGAGATGTGTCAGGCCGGTTAGATCTTCAATGCCGTTAAGGCTTTCAAGCCGGTTGTTGAAAACGTCCAGCCCGGTAAGGCCTGAGAAGCCGGAAAAGAGCTCCAGACTTTCCAGTCCGCTGTCGTAGAGGGTCAGATTTCTCAACGCAGGAAGCCGGCCCAGGTCCTCCAGGTATTTCGGGCTCATACCTGTAAGAGCCAGTATTTCCAGATCCTCCAGTGTTGCTACGGCAGAGTAATCAGATAAAAGAACATTTACAAGATACAGTTCCTTAAGCGGCAAATCCTCTATGGCACGAATATCCTCAACCTGACTGTAGCCGGCATCCAGCACGGTCAGTTGCTTCATGCTCCTTACTACGCTCAAGTCGGTAAAGGGATTTTCCTCTATTTTAAGTTCACTAAGGGAATCCATCTCCTTAAGAGGGGATAAATCCGAAATGGCGTTGGCGCACATGCTCAGCTTTTCCAGGGCTAGTCCCTTTAAAGGAGACAGATCGCTGATGTTTTGGCGATCCAGAACCACTATTTTGAGATTTTTAAGAGCTTTCAAATCCTCAAGAGAGCTTATGTCCCCCCTTTCGGACACTTCCTCACCGTCCACATAATGATGGGCTCCGTAGCTTCTGTGCCGATTAGAATCCGTGATGGGTTCATCACCGCACACAATAAGCTGTTTTACCTGGTCAAGCTCGCCTATATAAAGTGGGTCGGAGGAGGTTTTTCCTAATTCCAGACGCACAGCCCTTTCAATGAGGGGAGAAGAAAACCGGGCAAGGGCTGCCGGATCGGGCCTTGTAAAATACCACCCGGCAATTCCGGCAGTGCCTGCAATCACTGCGGCGGCGGCAGCCCAGGCAACACACGCCTTAATAAGCTTTTGACGGTGGAGGGCCGCTGTAAGTTTAGCAGCCAGCTCTTCAACATTCCGATAACGGTTGGCAGGATCGAATGCAATACACTTTTTAATTATTCTTCTGACAGGCTTAGAAAGAGCTGCCAGCTTATCTTCCTCAAACCGGTACTCCCCTGTTAAAAGGAAAATGAGAAGCATCCCCAGCCCATAAATATCCGAACGCCTATCGGTCTGCCTGTAGCCGTACTGCTCCGGAGCCGCCGTAGCCTCGGTGCCCATAAACACCGTATCCTTGCTCTCAGAAGGCTTATACTGCCTGGCGGTACCCAAATCGATAAGCCGGTATTCGCCTTTGGGTGTGCAGACAATATTCTGAGGCTTGATATCCCGGTGTATAATTGGAGGGTTAAGACCGTGAAGATAACCTACTATACCGCAAATGGACAGCAGGACCTCAATCGCCTTTTTTTCAGGGAAGGGACCCGAGGAGGCTATAGTATCAGCCAGGGAAAGTCCCGGTATGTATTCGCGGATGAGAAAATTCATGCTGCCTTCTCTGATAAAATCGACTGCCCTGGGAAGACCGGGGTGCTGCACCATGGTTAGCACAATATATTCCTCCCTGGCGCTTTGAGCGGAGTAATCCCCGGTACATTTCAAAATTTTCAGAGTATAGTCGGCCTTTGACAGAATCAAATAGATTTGAACGTCCGCCGTATATTTACAGCATTCCTCCACCAAATACTGGTCCTCTATTCTTTTTGGCAAAGCGACCTTCTCGGATATTTCCGGCGTAAACTGGGCTAAAAACTCATCCTTTATTTTTTCCATGCATTATATCCCGTTTTTCATCCTGTGTTTTTTATGCTGACAAGCCTAAATGAGAGGAGTCTCTCCGATACTCTCAAGCATTTCGGAGGCATCGGTAAGGGAGCATTTTCTCTGGAGGCAAAAAATAATAGCCGCATCCCTTCGGATTTTAGGATACAGCACACCCCGCCGTGAAAGGGTTAAGAGCCGTTGGGTTTCATCCACCGAAATGCCCATGGCAAACGCAATTTTAAGAATGGCATCCCGATTGGGATTTCGCGTGCCACTAAAGATTTGATACATAAAGGGCTTACTCAGCATGGTTATGCGTATAAGTCTTTCTATAGTACAGTTATGCCTGCTTTGGAGCTCCATAAGATAGGCGGGCAGACTCGGATCCACGTGTGTGTCCGGATGATTAATGAGCGCTTCATCAAGATTTTGAGAGGATTTAATATGTCCCATGAGTTTGACCGTATCCAGGTTTTCGGCTGCTTTATTCTTCATAACACGCGCCTCCGGCTAATTTAAGTGCTTATTCAGATTATATCATGCCAAGAGAGAAAACACAGGCCAATATATTCTAAAATTTCAACTTCACAATAAGCAACAGCCGGGTGCCGCTAAGGTCTGTATATGCCTCCCCTGGGCCGTTCAGGCGGGAGCCCTTACAGGAAGCTTAAAGGATACGGTGGTCCCCTCATTGACAGCGCTGGTAATCCCAAGGGCTTCACCGTAAAAGCTGCCAAGCCTCCGGTTGATATTGGAGAGCCCCACACCCCGGCGTCCCGGCTTTGGCCGGAGAAGTTCTCCGACGACAGCCTCGGGCATGCCCACACCATTGTCCGTCACACGCACATGGATCTTTGTGTTTTCCATCTCCAAGACAACCCATATTTTTCCACTTTCTTTCCTTTTAAAAAGACCATGCCGGATGGCATTTTCCACAATAGGCTGAATTGTAAACGGAAGAATCCCCCATTCCAGAATGTCCGAAGGGAAGGAGTACTCCACTTCCAGGGCCTCTCCGTACCGTGCTTTTTCAATGGCAACATAAGCCTTAACAATACGCAGCTCCTGCTCAATGGGGATGAAGGAGGATCTTCCGGTAAAGTCAAAGCTGCTTCTTAAAAAAACGCCCAGCTGCCCCAGAAGCTCCCCTGCCTTATCCGGACTTTCATAGCAGCAGGCATGGATCGTATTGAGTGCATTAAACAGAAAGTGAGGTTTAATTTGAGCGTGAAGGAAGGCAGTCTCCTTTTCAAGAAGCAGCCTTTTGGATTTTTTCAGTTCAACCAGAGTACGGACTCTGCATCTCAAAGCATCCGCTTCGTAGGGCTTTTCAATAAAATCGTTGGCTCCGGCTATAAAAGCCGCTTCCACATCTTCCGGCCGGGTTGCTGCAGTGAGAAGCAGCACAGGCAATTCCAAAGGGGAAAGGATCTCTCTGATTAACCGGACCATCTCATAACCGGACATTTTTGGCATCATGGCATCGATAATCACAAGATCAAATTCTCTTCTGTTTTCTATCCATTCCAGTGCGGAATAGGGATCCATGGCGGAGGTTACATTGTATTTCTGTACAGCCAGGATATTAGCAAGGGATTTTAAATCGGAATAATTATCATCCACTACCAGGACTGAAAACTCGCCTCCTCCACGGATGGTTTCAGGCAGACAGCTTTCTTCGTCCGACAAAGGACCGGAGCCGCTTTTCCATACCGGCACATACGGCGCCGAATGCTCTTTCTGCTTCCCTCTGGGAAGTGAGAAAGCAAAGCAGGAACCGCGTCCCGGCTCTGAGTTAACGTGGAGCTCCCCTCCCTGAAGCTCAACCAGCTGTTTTACCACGGACAGCCCCAGGCCTGCCCCTCCTTTGTCTCCCTTATCCCCTTTATCCCCGCAGTCCTTCCCATAGCTTTCAAAAAGGCGCTTCTTCTTGTTGGGGTTCATACCGATTCCGGTATCATTAACCATAATGACAACATGATCCTTTTCTGTAATGGCCGACAGGCTGATACTTCCTTCAAGGGTATATTTTATGGCATTGTCCATCAAATGGGTCAGTATCTGCTTAAGGCGGTTTTCATCGGCATAACAGACAAAGCCCTCCCTTGGAATTCTGTTAATGAGGTCAATGGGCCGTCCCTTAACCAGAGGCGTAAAGATTTCAATCACCGATACCACCACGGCATGAACATCGACGCAGCGAAAATCCAGAGGCTGCTCCGTGAGCTTGAGCCTTGAAAAATCAATAAGATCGTAAATGAGAATGGATACACGCCGGCCGATTCTGGAAATAAGCTCCAAATCCTCCTTAACCTCCGGTTCAAGCACCCTTCTTTCATCTTCCAATAAGGAACGGGAAATGTGGATAATGCCGTTAACCGGTGTTTTCAGCTCCTGTGAGGTTCTGGTCAAAAAATAATCCTTCAGCTGGTTAATCTCAGCCAGTCTCTCATTAAGCTTTTCAACCGTTCTCACGGATTTTTCATACTGCTCGGACATATAAAGGGCCAGGGACAGAACGAAGATGGGATGATAAACCGGAATGGGAAAAAAGCTTTCTCCCGTGGCCATATGCTCATAAAATTTCATTCCGAAGAAAGCAACAACACTTATAACCGCGGTATAAAGATAATAGCTTCCTTCCGGGCTTTCCTTTCTGTCCTTCAGGACTGTAAAGGTCATAAAAACCACTATTCCGGCGCTGACAACACCAAAAACAACTATGGCATAGTTCCAGAAGCTAAAGGATGTATTCAAGGTCAGGATCAACAGCCCCGCGGCAAGGGCGTTCATTCCGTACTTGAAAACACGGGGTACGGTAACGTTGAATGCGCTGACAATCCATCGATAGAGAAAAAACAAACACAAAACAAAAAACGATGACTGAAGCCTTCCGGCTTCTGCCTCCTCCAGATGAGGCAGAAGGCTATAACGGATTATTCGGGAGGAAACCCCTTCATACAGGGCCGCAAAGAGGCAATATTCCGCAAAGCTCGTTATGCCGCTCCGATGCTTTCTTTGAAAACCCAGCCCGAAAAAATAAAGAGCCATAACCCCCATACCTGAAGCCAATGCCGTATCCAGTAAAAAGTCAAGCATTAAAGCACGGCTGCTTTCACCGGTTTCACTGTCTGGGGGAAGCCAAAACTCACCTAAAGCGCGATTTGAGGTCTTTTCATTTATTAAAAGGGGAATGGCAATGCTCAATGCCATGAGCAACAGCGACAGCATAAAATACAGCTTATGATTTTTTAATTTCTTCACGTCAATCCTACTTCCGGTATGTCAAACTCATTAAAAATCCGTTAACTGTCTCATCCTCTAAACATTTTACCATTTACCTTTAGCAAAAGTGGTCGGATTTTGTAAAAAGAACCCTTCTCTTGACGAAATTATTGCCGGGGCGGGCAGGCCGCTAAAAACAGCCCGATTTCAAAGGGAACAATGTGCTAAAATAAAAGGGAGCCGGTTCTGCTTTTGCACCGGGACAGGCTCCGTATGATAAACCGTTGAAAGTGGTGCTTGCCTTGGACCGGATTATCTTTCTGGTAGATATGAATGCCTTTTTTATAAGCTGTGAAATGGCGCGCCGCCCCGAGCTTTCCGGTAAACCGGCAGCCGTGGCGGGGGATCCTAAAAAAAGAACGGGAATTATTCTTGCCGCCAATTATGATGCAAGAAAATTCGGGGTAAAAACGGCCATGACCTTAAACGAAGCCTTGAAGCTCTGCCCCCACATGCTTCTGGTTCCGCCGGATCACGACTATTATTCAGCCATGTCCAGACAGGTTATGGCTTTATTATCGGACTATTCACCCCTTCTTGAGCAAAACAGCATTGATGAGGCCTGGCTGGATATGACAGGCTCCGATACCCTTTTAGGAAGTCCACTCAAGATAGCCTCCCGCATCATGGAGGAAATCCGGAGCAATTTAGGACTTTTTTGCTCCATTGGCATTGCAGAGAGTAAGTTTATTTCCAAAATGGCTTCTGAAATGAAAAAACCCATGGGCATTACGGCCTTGTGGAACCGGGACATTCCGGAAAAGCTCTGGCCCCTTCCGGTACGCTCCATGTACGGCGTCGGGGGTAAAACCGCTGAAAAGCTGGGGCGTCTGGGAATTGAGACCATAGGCCAGCTGGCTTCCTTCTCCCGTGAGAAGCTCATTGAAAACCTGGGAAAGGCCGGAGAAGAGCTTCACGATCATGCCAACGGCCTGGACCCCAGTCCTGTAAGCCCCCACCGGGAGGGAGAAATGAAGTCGGTGGGGCGCTCGGTAACCCTTCCGGAGGATATTACCGATCCCCAGCAGGCCCGGCTTATTCTTCTGGAGCTGTCCGACGATATCGGAACCACTGCCCGAAGCCATGGCAAAAAAGGGCGTACTGTTCAGATAACCCTTAAGTACACTGATTTTAAGGTGGTTACACGTCAAACCACCGTCCCGCCTACCTGCACCTCCCGAGAAATCTATGAAGCGGGTTGGGAGCTTCTAAAGCGTCATTGGAACCTGCATCGGGCCGTGCGCCTTATTGGCATCACCCTCTCCGGCTTTGAGGACGAAAGTGAGGTGCAGCAGTTAAGCCTTTTTGACTTCGGCAGTGTGGAAAGCACCCCGGAGGTAAGGGGGAAGAAAAAGCTTGAGGAGCTGGACCGGGCACTTGACGAAATACGAAGCCGCCATGGCTATGACAGCATCAACCGGGCCGTTCTTTTCAAGAAAAAGGCTCCTCCTCCCCCCGACAACCAGCACTAGTACCTTATCGCTCAGAAGTGCCGATAAAAACAAGTTGTTTCATCCGCGCTTCGTATTCATCGGGTTGCGGGCATAGCCCGCTTTGGCTCTTTATCAGCGTGGGACATAGGTAATGATGTATTCCGTAAGCTCCGGCAGTGCCAGGCCGGGGTCTTCATCAGACCAGCTTCCTGAAAGGCCTGCTTCTTTCGCAGCCAATTCAAAATGGCACATGGCAATGCCTATATCCAGTCTCTGGATGTCAAATTCCATCATTTTCCCATAGCCCTTGGTACGGCATACATAGAAATGATAGCGCTCCCCATCCTTCACAACGCGCCAGGGCTGCTTATTGGAAGCGGAAGGACCGATGCGGACCATTTCCAGAGCCTCTTTAAAGGTACCGGCTGCTTCGGGTTCCAGGGGCGTTTCAAAGCTTTTATTAAAAAACAGCTCCTGAAAGCTCTTCCTGTTCCGTGCACCCACGTATTTAACCATGAGGCTTTCCAAAAGACTTCGCTTGTCGGCTGAAAACCCTACGGGAGTTATGGCGGGAAGCTCCTCCGAGGCCTTTAAATTCAGAGCCTTGGCGAATTCACCTCTTTTAAAGGTGCCTCCCAGCCAGCAGGTTCCAAGCCCCAGTGAGGTGGCGTACAGGATAATTTCTTCAAAAGCGTAGCCCAGATTTTCCTCATATCGGGGCTTTTTCTCCACTGCCGCACACAGAAAGGTTGTTGCGCCTTTAATTACCCCGTAGGTTCCAAGCTTTACATCCTCTTCCTTCTTGTCCGTGTCCACCAGCGCAAAGCGAACCGGCAGGCCAAACGGCCCCTGATTGTCCTTAAAGCTGTTCTCAAGCTTATGCCTGAGCTCCCCAGTAAGGGCTTCTCTCCTGTAGGTGCGCATGGACTGTCTTAATTCCATGGCTTTTCTGACATTTAAAATAGCCATAGTCTAACCTCCCTTGTTTATTTTAATAATCATAAGCTATTTCATTTAACTCTCATAATCCGTCTTACCACTCCCACCAGGGGCTTGTATAAAAAGCCTTCCATGGACCGAGCCACATTTTTAAGCTCTCTTCGGATAGGGATGTTCTGCGGACAGTGGCTTTCGCATTTGCCGCACTCAATGCACCGAGAGGCCACTGCCGGTTTTGCAGAAAGGGCTCCCAGGGATTGAAAATACCTTAACCTGGCCGTCCCGTCCGACATAAGAAATTTGTCATTGTAGCTTGAAAAGCAGCCGGGAATATCCACTCCCGCGGGACATGGCATGCAATAACCGCAGGCTGTGCAGGGCACCTTGGTCTTTTCCAGCATGACAGCCTTTACCCTCTCGAAAACCTCCAGCTCCTTCCCGGTAAGGGAACCGGGTTTCATATCCCCTGCTATCCTCAAATTTTCCTCAAGCTGGGCCTCGTCACTCATACCTGAAAGCACTACCGTCACTGACCGATGATTCCATATCCAGCGAAGAGCCCACTCGGCCGGGCTCCAACGGCTGTTTTGATCCTTGAAGGCTTTTACCACTTCTCCGGGAAGATGGGTTACCAGCTTTCCTCCCCGCAAAGGCTCCATAACAATGACGGGAAGCCTCTTTGAGGCCGCTGCCTCCAGTCCCTCCCGGGTGGCTTGATTATTTTCGTCAAGGTAATTATATTGAATCTGACAAAAGTCCCAGGGGTAGGCATTTAAGATGAGCAGAAAATCCTGCTTTCCTCCATGAAAGGAGAAGCCGATGTTTTTTATAACCCCTTTGCTCTTCAGTTCTTCCAGCCATGTCATAACGCCAAGGTTTACCATTCTGTCAAACATGGCCTTATCCGTGAGCATGTGTAAAAGGTAATAATCAATATAATCGGTTTTAAGCTTCCTGAGCTGATTTTCAAGAATCTTTCTGGCGCCCTCCAGCTTTGAAACCATATAGGGCGGAAGCTTGGTAGCTATTTTGACCTTCTCCCTGTATCCCCCTTCCAATGCGGTTCCCAAAAGGGATTCACTCTTACCCCCATGGTAGATGTAGGCGGTGTCAAAATAATTAATGCCCTGTTCTATGGCCTTTCGAATCATGGCAACCGAACGAGGCTCGTCAATGGCTCCTCCCTTGGTGGGAAAGCGCATGCAGCCAAAGCCTAAAATAGACAGCTCATCGTTGTTTTTTGCGTTTAGCCGTGTTTTCATCGTCACTCCTTCTCAACCCACCGGTTCCTCACAGGCCAGTTGACGTATTTCTTTTTTGTCAAAGAGCGCACAGCCGCCCTTATGATTCAGTTCAAGATAGCCTTCCTTTTTAAGTGCCTCAAAGAGAGGCGAATGCATAATCTCAAGGAGGGTAGCATTCTTAATGTTTTTGTCCGAATAAGGCGCAAAGGGGCAAGGCTCGGCGCTTCCGGCGGCCGTAATGTGAAAAAAGCCTCTACCTGCCGCAAGGCAGCCTCCGGACAGCTTTTCGTCACCAGGAAAGCTTATAAATAACATTTTATCATATTTTTTCCTGGCTTTTGCAATGCCCTTATCAAGAAGCTCTCTTTCCTGTTCCCCCGGTGCCAGCTCCGCGCTTTTCCCGTCGGCAGGAACATATTCCACATAAAAAACAATCCTGCAGCCCATATGGCTAAGATATTCCAAAAACGCCTCTTCCAGTACCTTCTCGGCATTTTGAGCCGTTACGGTGAGAGAAACGCCGTACATCATGCCGTATTCATTAAACCTTTCCATAGAGGTATGGGCTTTTTTATAGGTACCGGCACCTCTTCTGGCATCGGTGTCCGCTTCGTTTCCCTCCAGGCTGACCACCGGCACCATATTTCTATGGCGGTCAAAAAAAGCGAAATAGGCATCATCAAAAAGGGTACCGTTGGTAAATACGGGAAATAAGATCGCTTTATGAGCAGAGGCCTTTTCAAGGATATCCCTGTTAAAAAGCGGTTCGCCGCCGGCGAGCAGTATAAAGCTTATTCCAAGGCTTTCAGCTTCCGTAAACAGGCGATCCCATTCCTCAGGCTTCAGAAGGTCCTCTTTTCTATCCTCCGAGCAGCCACCCCCAGCCCTGGAATAGCATCCCTGGCAAAAAAGATTGCATCGGGTTTCAATACTGGCAATGAGAAAAGCCGGCACATGCTCCCCTTTTTTCTCCCATCTCCGCCGTATTTTAGCCGCTCTGGCACAACTAATACTATAGCGTAGAAGAAAGGCACGGGTGCGGTTATTTCCCCCGGAGGCTCTCAGCGCTCCTTTTACAATTTGGCGAACCCCCTCAGACAAATAGGCCTCCAAATCCAAGGTATCGGACATGGGTAAAACCTCCTCAATCGAAAAAGATGAATCCAATGGCTTTCACAGCTCCTATCTAAAGCGGGCTATGCCCGTAATCCAATAAATATAAAGCGACCTTGAAACATCTTGTTTTTTGCTGGTGCTTCTTAGCTATAAGTTACTTATGCTCTGGTTATTGTACTTCAGGGCTTTTTGAATGTCTTTTGAAACCGTAAATTTAACATCCGGGCCGTGAGCACAAGGAACATAGAGCTAAATTATATTTATTAATATTTAATTTTATAAAATTTTATTCTTTTGTCAATGGCGTATTTTAGCTTGACTTTAATCCGGTACTGAGATTTATAATTGTTATAGAGCTTTACAGCTAAACCCTGTTAGAAATTTCCAAAAGCAAAATTCACATAAAGGAGCCGTGTAAATGAAAGTATTGTTTATCGGCGGAACCGGCACCATTAGCGCAGCCATTTCCGCCCTGGCCGTAAAAAAAGGAATGGAATTGTATTTGCTTAACCGTGGCAACCGTTCTGAATTTGCTCCCCAAGAAGCAAAAATAATAAAAGCCGACATTAATGATGCTCAAAGTGTGAAGGAAAGCATTAAAGACCTTACTTTTGATGTTATCGCCGATTTTATCGCTTTTTCTCCTGCACAGGTGGAGCGGGATTATCAATTGTTCAAGGGTAAAACAGCCCAATATATTTTTATAAGCTCCGCATCCGCTTACCAAAAGCCCCTTTCCAGCCCCTTTATCACAGAGAGCACGCCTTTGTCCAATCCCTTCTGGCAGTATTCCCGTGACAAAATTGCCTGCGAGGAATGGCTTATGGACAAATACCGGAAGGAAGGCTTTCCCGTAACCCTTATCAGGCCCAGCCATACCTATGGCAACACCTCCGTGCCGGTGGCCATACACGGAAACAACGGCAGTTTTTCTGTTATTGAGCGCATTCGCCTGGGAAAAAAGGTACTGGTTCACGGAGACGGCAACACCCTGTGGACACTCACCTATAACGAGGATTTTGCCAGGGCTTTTGTAGGCATCATGGGCAATACTCATGCCATCGGGGAGACTTACCAGATTACTTCCGACGAAAGCCTCACATGGAATCAGATATACGAAATAATCGGAGGCGCCCTGGG
>JAFADM010000101.1 GCA_023424865.1 Bacillota bacterium
CGTTAGGGATGATTGTAATGCAGGCATTATCCGGATTTGCAAGAAAATATGCCATTATGGAAGAGCTGGATGAGGGTTTTGGAACCGGAAGCTCTCCGGAAGCCTTTGTTCGGCTGGATTCATGGGAGGGGCGCATCACGGCCTCACTCAATGTTAAAGGCCTGAAGCAGGGGCCTTATGCCTATGTTCTTTACCTTATATTTGCCAAAGGAGACAGGCTTACGGCTGTTCCCCTGGGTAATATGCGAACAGCTTTTAACGGCATGCAAAGCGGGCTTGAGGTGGATGCGTCAACCCTTGCGGCAAGAGGGCTGTCCCCTGAAAATGTCCGTTATGCGGCCATTACGGCAGAAAGCAACGAAAAAAAATGGATACCGCTGTTTTCAAGCTTTGAGAAAAACTATAAATGGGATGAAAGCATTCGGCAAATCCTTTTGAGAAAGGCAGTCGAAGAAAAGTCTGCCTCCAATACATCTCAAAACAATGCTTCGTCTCCGGCAAAGACCCCGTCTTTGTCCGACAGATCCAGAGCAAATCTTTCAATGGATGAGACGGAAAACAAGGGGCCGGAGGCCGTAACCATTCCGCTGCAAAATAAAAATGAAAAGTCTAAGGAACAGGCGAATAATCCTTCAGGCTCAATAGCCAACAGCGGAGAAGGTTCGGTATCCCATAACAGCAGCGGTGCCGAGCAGGTTCAAAAGGCCAATGACAGGGAAGAGAATAAAAACGCTTATCCCGAGTACCAGCGGGGCCATATCTTCCGAAGCAATTTTTCCGACAATGAAAATCCTGCAGGCGCAGGATCCAGGCAGGAGTCCAATCCTGCCACCAATACCTCCGGGGATACGGCCAAGGCAAATGAGGGTTCGGGAAATCGGAGCGTACGCTGCGACATGGAAAAGCTGGAAAACATGCTTATAAAAAATTATGAAGGCTTTGAGCCGTTCAATAAGCCCAGCCGGGGCTATACCTGGTATAGAGTTTCAGATCTTGCTAATCTTAGCAATATCATGTATACCTGTGGCGTTAATGTTCCGGTTTTCGCCAATCCGAAAATTTTAGTGGGTCTTTTTAAATACAAGCACATTCTTGCGGGGCTCTATAAAGGAGAGGACCGTTCGGTTTACTTTGTCATCGGCGTACCCGCCAAGGACGACCAGGATAATAAGCCCTTTGAAAATGCCTGCCGGTGGGTGGGGCTCTATCAAAGCGATATAAGGGATCTGGGCGGTTATTGGCTGGTTTATGTCAGCATGAAATCCGGGGAAATTGTTGTTTAGACCCGCCATTGACATACCACAAGGATAAAAGTAGACTTAGTAAGAGAAGCTAAAGCAAATTTTATTTGAATGGATAAACAGGAGAGAATAATCATGGATTTGGGAATTGCCCGCTATATTGATCATGCCGTTTTAAAGCCTGAACTCAGCCGGGACGAAGCTGTGGAGGCCATAAAAAGCGGCATTTTTTATGGTGTAAAAACCGTTTGCGTCAGACCCACGGATATAGAAACCGCCATAAGCCTTTGTAAGGGAAGTCAGACGGAAGTCAGCTGTGTGCTGGCCTTTCCTCATGGCTGCGTACCTGCTGAGGTGAAAGCCTTTGAAGCCTCCCAGTATGCAGCAAAGGGTGTTGCCGAGGTGGATATGGTGGCCAATTACGGCTTCATCCGTTCTGGTCTTTGGAAGGAGGTTCTGGCGGATATTAGTGCTGTTCGGGAAGCGACTGCCAAAGCCGGTGTGCTTTTGAAGGTTATTTTTGAAACCTGTACACTGACTCTTGATGAAATAGCCAGGGCCACGGAAATCGCCATTGAAGCCGGTGCCGATTATGTTAAAACCTCTACAGGCTTTCACAGCCAGGGAGCGACCCAAGAGACCGTGTCCGCTATGCTGAAAGCTTCTGCAGGGCGTATCAGGGTAAAGGCTTCCGGCGGTATAAGAGATTTTGAGCAAGCCCGCCGCTATGTGGAAATGGGCTGCGACAGGCTTGGTGTAGGCTATACAACCACTCCTGTACTTGTTAAGGGTGAGGGAAAATCCGACGCAGCGTATTAAGAATTTCAGCGGGAGCGCCCTTGAAACCTGCAACAACGAATCCCATTCATAAGTCCCCGCATAGGAGATTGACATGGACCCAATAAAACAAAATACAACGGGACAAAAAAGATTGGGCGATAAGGGCTTTATTGCCTTTATCGCCTATTTAAGCGCGTTTATTCCCCTTTCCACCGATTTATACCTTCCGGCACTTCCTAAAATGGCATCCCAGTTTCAGGCGGATCCCGCTCTGGTTAATTTAACGCTGGTATGCTTTTTTGTGTTTTATGCCGTGGGTATTCTTTTTTGGGGACCCCTCAGCGATAAATACGGGAGAAAACGTATTCTCATTACAGGTCTTTCACTGTACATACTGGCCAGCGGAATGTGCGCCCTGGCGCCGTCCATCGGTTTTCTGATTTTTGCAAGAGCTCTTCAGGCAGTGGGAAGCGGGGCTGTAACAGCTACCGGAACGGCCGTGGTAAAGGATGTGTATGAAGGGCAAAAACGGGTGGCAGTTCTTGCTGTGGTTCAGTCCCTTGTCATGGTCATACCCATGGTTGCCCCCATGATTGGCGCACTGCTTTTAACCTTTACTTCCTGGCGGGGTGTTTTCCTTACCCTTACAGTGGCAGGCCTTTTGGCTGTACTTGGGGGTCTTGCCATGGAAGAAACGCTGAAGGAGAAAAGCTCCGAAGGCCTTTTAAAAACTATGGGAAGGCTTCTTGTTGTGGCAAAAAACCCGGGACTTCTGGGGCTTCTTATGACCTTCTCCCTTATGGGAATTCCGGTTATGGCCTATGTTTCCATTTCCTCTTATATCTATCAGGAGGATTTTGGGCTGAATGAAGGGACTTTTAGTCTGTATTTCGGCATCTATGCCATTTTTGCGGTTCTGGGACCTCTGGTCTATATCCGATTGTCAAAATATTTTCACTACAGGCCTATAATTAATATCTGCTTTGGCGTTATTGTTGTAAGCGGGATTTTTGTTATGCTGCTGGGCAGCCTAAGCCCCACGGTTTTTCTGCTGTGCATCATTCCCGTATCCCTTGCCAATACGATGATAAGGCCGCCCAGTGCCAATCTCATGCTGGAGCAGCAGAAGAGTGACACGGGGGCGGCCTCGTCGCTTATCAATTTTACATATACCTTATTCAGCAGTCTGGGTATGACCCTTATTTCCCTTAACTGGCACAACCGGATAGTGACTCTGGGAGCGCTTTATTCCTCATGTGCCCTTCTCGCGCTTTTACTGTGGCTCTTTATATACCGAAGCCCCAGGGTGAAAAAATCCGGTTAAACCGTCTTTGCTGTAAAGCTTCTTGGATGGCGGCATTTCTCCAGGAGCTCTTCCATTTCCTCCGGGATTACGAAGAAAGCCCGTTCTGCGGTTTTGCTGCCATTTTCAAAAAGAAGCAGGTATTTATCGTGCCAATCATAAAGATAAATTTTCCGCCTGGCATAGTCCGTGGCCATAGGCCCTGTAAACAGCTGCTTGAGGTTCTCATTGTTCTTTATAAAACCGTAGACAAACATGGAGCCCTCAAAAATGGCAGGCAGCAGATTTTTTTCACCGAGCGCTTTTTTGGAAAACTCAATTTGAACAGCGATTTCCGAAAGGCCATGGGGAACCTGGGCCTGCTCCTTGTAGACAGTCCGAAAATCCTCATAAGGCAGGAAATGCTTAAGGCTGATAAATTCGGCATTGGGATAGGTGTTGCCTTTCATAGGTGTCACCTCCTCACGGGACGGTATGAAATAAAAGAAAGGTATCTGTCTAAATTATAGCATGGTGCCAAAGGGTATGAAAAGCTCCGGGAGCACAAAAACAGAAGGAATCTGCAAGTTTTAAAATGGCTGAAAGGCTTGTGCCAGGCTGAATTAGAGTTGCAGCACAAAGAAGCTGCCGCACAATTGAGCTGGAGCACAAAAATGAAAGAAGGGAGATTTTTCACTTGCATGCCACATGCCGGCATGCTATAATGCGTTATACAAATCAGAGCCCCTCCGAAGGTTGAAAAATGTAATCGGAGGCTTATTTAAGAACTTAAAATGATAGTTTCGCTTGCAATGACGCAGATGAAGGTTTTCTTCTGCGTCTTTTTCATTTTGTACGGAAATACTGAAGTATCACACTGGGAGGCTTGTTAATGGGTATGCCGGAGATTCAGATTCAAAATGTCAGCATGGTTTATCGTGACAACGGAAAGGACATCACTGCGTTGAATAATGTCAGTATTGACATTCAAAAGGGTGAGTTTATTTCGTTGCTCGGCCCCTCCGGTTGTGGTAAAACCACTCTGCTTCGCCTCATCGCGGATCTTTTGGAGCCTTCGGCGGGTTCGGTGACGGTTTGCGGGCAGACGCCAAGGGAAACCCGTCTCCAGCAGAAATACGGCATTGTTTTTCAAAGTCCTGTGCTTTTGGACTGGCGGTCGGTGCGCAAAAACATTCGCCTTCCCCTTGAGCTTATGAAGGTTTCCAGGGAAGAGCAAAACCGGCGTATTGAAGGCCTTTTGGAGCTTGTGGACTTAACCAAATTTGCGGATCACTTTCCCTATCAGCTAAGCGGCGGTATGCAGCAGCGGGTTGGTATTGCCCGTGCCCTGGCCATTCAGCCTGAAATCCTTCTTATGGATGAACCCTTTTCCGCACTGGATGAGTTCACCCGTGAAAAGCTTAACGAGGATGTGCTGAAAATATGGGGAAAAACCAATAAAACGGTTGTATTTGTTACCCATAATATTGCTGAGTCGGTTTTTATGTCGGACAGAGTTTGTGTGCTTTCGCCTCATCCGGGAAGGCTTTCTGCCATTGTTGACATTGACCTGCCCCGGCCCCGTACTGCCGAAATGCGTGATCTGCCCCAATTCAGCGCCCTGGTGTCAAAAATAAGAAACAGCTTTGAGGGGGTCTGAGGATGAACGCGGTATTCAAGGACAAAGCGATTGTCGCCATCGTCTGGATAGCCGGAATTGTGGCGGTCTGGGAACTGGGCGCCTGGAGCCTCGTCAATGTTTTTCATGATACCATGGCTACCCAGAAGCTGCCCTATCTTCATGAAATTATAATCGTTTTTATCAATAATTTTAAATCTCTTTTGGATTCGGGCCTTGAGACTCTTTCTAAATCGGCACTGGGATTTCTCTATGGAGCGGGCATCGGTTTTATATTAGCCATACTCATGAGCCTTTCTCGTAATATTGAACGTATTGCTTTCCCTTATTTAATCATATCCCAGATGATACCCATATTGGGACTGGCGCCTATCATTTACAACATTGTAAGGGATGCCGATGTTTCCCGTATTGTCATAGCGGCTTACATAACCTTTTTTCCGGTTTGCATAAACACCCTGGGCGGACTTCGCAGCGTGGATAAGGATAAGAAGGATTTAATGTACTCCTATGCCGCCAAAAAACACAGCGTTTATCTGAAGCTCATGCTTCCCTCCGCCTTGCCAAGCCTTTTTGCAGGGTTGAAAATCGCGGCGCCCCTTTCGGTAACGGCAGCCATTCTTGTGGAAATGCTGGGAACCGACGAGGGCATCGGCGTTAAAATACTCTATACCCTTTATTACGGCGCCGGCGGAGCCACCATGTTCTGGGCCTCCGTTATAACCAGCGCGCTTCTGGGTATCCTTGGTTACTTTGTGGTAACGCTGGCCGAACGCATTCTGATTCCATGGCAGCATGCCGCCATGAAGAGAGTAGGGGGAGACGAATGAAAAATCAAAAAGCAGCCTCCTTCAGGGCATCTGCCGCAAAAGTACTTAATATTCTGCTTCCTGTGCTCTTTGGAGTTATTTTTATAGTAATATGGGAAACCGGCGGGCTTCACAGCCTTATGAATCTTAAAAAATACCAGCTTCCCGTTCCCTCCCAGATTGTTAATACCTTTGGCGATAATTTGCCCAAGCTTCTTAAAAACGGGCGCTTTACGGTGACGGAGGCGCTTTGGGGTCTTGTTATCGGCTCAGCCATTGGCTTTATTACTGCGGTTTTAGCCACCCTTTTTCCCAAATGGGGCTACGGTGGACTTACCGCTTTGTCGGCCTTTAACGCAGTACCTATTGTCGCCCTTTCGCCGGTTATGAATAACTGGTTCGGCATGGGCATGGGCTCCAAAATTGCGGTGGTAGTGGTTACCACCATGGCTGCCATGGCATTTAATGCCTACCGGGGCTTAAATGACCTTAAGCCCTTCTCGCTGGATTTAATGAAATCCTATGCCTCGGATAAGAAAACCATCTTTTTGAAGCTGAGACTGCCTAACTGCCTGCCCAACATACTTACGGCTCTTAAAATAAGCACCACCTCAAGTATGATTGCCGCCATTGTCAGTGAGTTTTTTGCATCCTATGCCGGTATCGGCTTTGAGCTTTCCAATGCCCTTAAAACCGCAAAAATGCCTCTGGCCTGGGCCTACATCGCTCTGGCAGCCATTATCGGCATTGCTATGTACCTGCTGGTTACTGTGATTGAACGTTTTGCTATTCAATGGCACGCTTCACAAAAAAATAAAAACTAAAAATAAAAGGAGAAATGAAGAATGAAGAAGATGAAAAAGCATTTATCAATCGCTTCCTGCCTCTTGCTGACTTTCAGCATGCTTCTGTCAGGCTGCGGCTCCACACCCACGACAACACCAACAGCAACTGCCACTCCGTCATCGACAGCAACGCCCTCAGCTTCTGCCTCCGAGACACCCTCTGCTCCCGCAGAGCTGACAACGGTTCGCCTCCAGCTGAAATGGCTGCCCCAGGCCCAGTTTATGGGTTATTACGTAGCAGCTGAAAAAGGCTATTATGAAGCTGAAGGCCTGAAGGTCGAAATTCTTCCCGGCGGTCCGGACATCGTACCTGAGTCCCAGGTTGCTTCCGGCGCGGCAGATATCGGTGTGGGCTGGGTTTCCACTCTGATGCCTTTCCAGGAGCAGGGCTATCCTCTGGTTGAAATTGCACAGGTTCTGCAAAGAAGCGCTCTTCAGCTTGTATACTTTAAGTCGCAGAACATCAGCACCCCTGCCGACCTTAAGGGCAAAACCATCGGCTCCTGGCTTGCAGGCCATGAGTATGAAATTTATGCGCTGCTTGAAAAGTACGGCCTGGATAAGGATAAGGATGTTACCATTGCCAAGCAGGATTTTACCATGGATGCTTTCCTTAACAAGACATTGGACGTGGCTTCCGCTATGACCTACAATGAGTACATGGTTGTTCTTGAATCCGGCGTACCCGAAGCGGACGTTGCCGTTATCGACATGAACGACGAAGGCGTGGCCATGCTTGAAGACTGCCTGTTTGCAAGCACCGAATGGCTGGACGGTAATAAGGAGCTTGCTGCCAAATTCCTGAAGGCCTCCATTAAGGGTTGGGCCGATGCCTGCAGCGATCCTGAAGCTGCAGCCCAAATCGTATTTAACCTGGTTGATCAGTCCAGCACCACCCTGGAGCATCAGGTCAGCATGGCAAAGAAAATTGCCGAATCCGTAGCTCCTGCGGGCTTTGATCCTGCCAACATCGGTTTCATTGATGCAGCAGCCATTGCGCAGACCGCTGAAATTGCAAAAGCCTACGGCGTTATCTCCGAGATTCCCGAAACCATTTTCACAACGGAAATTTGGGATGCGGCCACAGCAAAATAACAAATGCTAAAAGCTTAGCAGTATAGCTTTTAAACTGCCGTATTCATGAGGTTCGAATACGGCGGAGCGGGCGTGAAAGCGGCAGGAAACAGGCCGTTTTCACGCCTGTGCTTTTAAACAGGAGCGGAATTGAAATTTATAGAAAACAAGCTGAATTGAGCACCGGAGCTGGGGATATGCCTGTAATGCAATCGCCAGACGACAGGCATACCTCTTAGGCCTGGTGGCTGAGTTTTCCCTATTCCGATTTGAACATAACATAAAGAAAGGAAGATTCACATGAAAAAGATACTGGTTAGCGCATGTCTCTATGGCTGGCATGTACGTTATGACGACGGGGACGTACCTCTTGTGGACGAGCGTTTTTTAAAGTGGAAGGAAGAGGGAAGGCTCGTACCCATCTGTCCCGAGGTATTTGGGGGGCTTCCCACACCCAGGCCCGATTCCCAGCGGGTGGGGGATAAGGTTATGGCCTGTACGGGGAAGGATGTAACGAAGGAGTACGAAGCCGGGGCTAAAGAAACCCTTCGTCTGGCCAGGGAGCATGACGTGGCTTTTGCCGTAATGAAGCAGTACAGCCCTTCCTGCGGCAGCAAAATCATTTATGACGGCACCTTTACCGATACCCGGATCCCGGGGCAGGGCCTTGCCGTGGAATACCTTCGTAACGCGGGGTTTGCCGTGTTCGGCGAGGAGGATATGGACGAAGCGGTGAAATACCTTAAGGAGGCGGAAGATTAATTCTTCCCTGACTGGGGGAAACCCCTTTAACCTTTTTAAAGGTTTTGGAAAATTGAAGCGGATCGTCGTAGCCCACGGAACGGGCTACATCACCTATACTGAGCAGGGGGTTCTTTAAAAGATCCCCTGCTTTGTCCATTCTGAAGCGAATAATGAAATCCCTTGGCGAGAGGCCCGTATGGGTGCGAAAAAGGGTGAAAAGATAACTCCTGTCAATATTGAGCTGCTGTGCCAATTCGGCAATTCCGAGAGAAGAGGCATAGTTCTTTGTAATGTATTCAATAGCCCGGGAGACATGGCGATCCCCCCCTGCCGCTTGAATCTCCACAGGATGGGACTGCCTGTGGTTTTTTATGAGCAGGGACAGGAAATGATAGAGATACCCTGTCACCATGAGCTCCGACGCGCTGTCCGGCTTTACGGCTGCGCGCATGGCATTAAGGCAGTTAATGAGCCTGTCGTCGGCGGAATAGACAAAGGTGGGCTTATTAAGCGACAATCCGGCCTTTTTGAGAAAGAACTCCGCCTTTAAGCCGTGAAAGCCAACCCAGGCATACGTCCATGGCTCCATTTCATCGGCTTCGTAACGGACCACCGTGTCCGGCCATATAAGAAAGCCGTCATTGGCCTTAAGACTGTAGCGTTCTCCCTGGATATAAAAGGTACCCTTTCCCGACAGAATATAATGCATGTTAAAATGATCTCTTACCGCCGGACCCCAGCCGTAACCGGGGCTGCATTCCTCAAAGCCGCAGCGGTAAACGTTGAGATCGGTGTTGTCCTTATTGGAAAAGGTGTATTTTTCTAGCATACCCATCACCTTCCATACAACATAAGCACATATTCTCGTAACATTGTAACATGGACGGAAGCAGCAGGGCAATCTATAATGAAACCGTAATCTCTCTTAAGCTTAAGAGGAACGTTACAGGCCGGAGGTGATTCTTAGGCGGCTTAAAAAATCGGCTTGCTGATCCTTGCCGGAAGGGCTCGCGACGCGAACCAAGGCTGCCGCCGGGAAATCAATCCGATTTCCGGGAAGGTACCATCGACTTGTAACAGAGGAACTTAAAAGCAAAAGCGAAGTGCTTAATAAACGACATTTTTAAAATGGAAAGGGCGAAACGAAATGGCTGAATTACGTTGGCATCCACTCATCAAGGATTGGATAATGATTGCCTCACACAGGCAGGACAGACCCCAGATGCCCAAGGACTGGTGTCCCTTCTGTCCTTCCGGAGGGAAGGTACCCGATTATGAGGTTATGGAATATGACAATGACTTTCCTGCGCTCATGCAGAATCCTCCCCAACCGGATCCCGTAGCCAACGACTTTTTCAAGGTAGCACCGGCTTACGGCAAGTGCGAGGTGGTCCTCTATTCTCCCCAGCATACCATCACTCTGCCCGAGCTTCCGGAAAGCCATGTGCGCAAGCTGGTGGATTTGTGGACCGAGCGCTATGAGCTTATGAAAAAGGATGAAAACATTAAATATGTCTTTATTTTTGAAAACAGGGGAGAAGTGGTGGGAGTAACCATGCCCCACCCCCACGGCCAGATTTACGGGTATTCCTATATCCCAAAAAAGCTGGAGCTGGAGCTGGAAGCCTGCAAGGAGCACCATGATGCCCACGGGGAATGCCTGATCTGCAAAATGCTGGAGGAGGAAAAGGCCTTTGAGCAGCGGGTTATCTTTGAAAATGAGGATTTTACCGTGGTTCTGCCCTTCTTTTCAGAGTACCCCTACGGCGTCTACATTTACGCAAGAAACCACAAGCAGAACCTGTTCCAGCTTTCCGAAAGGGAAAAGGACAACCTGGCAAGCATTGTGAGACAAACGGTAGGCATGCTGGATTCCCTTTTCGACAGTCCCTTTCCCTATATGATGTGTATGTATCAGGACCCTGTAAACAGCGGCGATTACTCGGAGCATTACCATTTTCATATTGCTTTTTACCCGCCCATGCGGTCCCAGGCGAAGCAGAAGTTCAACGCTTCCAGTGAAACCGGCGCCTGGGCCCACTGCAACCCCACCGCACCGGAGGAAAAGGCTCAGGAGCTTCGGGCAGCTTATGAAAAATTCATGCTGAAGGATAAGAAAGGGGAATAAAAGGTATGGCCACAAACACCATTGAGAACCTTATTGAGAAGTTTATCGGTTATTTCGGCGGAGAGAAGACGGGTATCCGGGTGTTTACCTCACCGGGCCGGGTGAATCTTATCGGAGAGCATACGGATTATAACGGAGGCTTTGTGTTTCCTGCCGCACTTACTCTTGCCACCACCCTAGTGGCCCGTCCCCGCAGCGATCGGAAGATTAACTTAATTGCCACGGATCTTGAAATTATGGTCAACGGGGATCTTGACAATCTTCAAGCCTTCAGGGATATCAAATGGGGAAATTACCAGCTTGGGGTTGCCGATGAGCTGCAAAAGGCCGGTTATCCCATCACAGGCTGTGATTTGCTGTATGACGACAAGGTACCCCTGGGCAGCGGCCTTTCCTCCTCGGCAGCCATTGAGGTAGCCACCGCTGTGGCTCTGGTCAGCCTTGGCGACAAGGAATACGGAAAGACAAAAACCGTGGACCTCATTAAAATGGCCCTTATTTCTCAAACCGCGGAGCACAATTTTGTAGGTGTCAAATGCGGCATCATGGACCAGTTTGCCTCGGCCATGGGTAAAAAGGACATGGCTATTTTCCTGGATTGCCGGGATCTGGCCTATGAATGGGTGCCTTTAAAGCTTGACGGTTACGCCATTGTGATTGCCAATACCAATAAAAAGCGCAGTCTGGGAGAAGGCAAATACAATGAGCGCAGGGCCGAATGCGAGGCAGGCCTTGAAATCCTTAAAAAGGCGCTGCCCCAGGCTACCTGTCTTCGTGATGTGTCCGCTGCCGACTTTGAGCAGCATAAGGAGCTTATTGCAGACGGAACTATCCTAAAGAGGGTGGAGCACGTGGTTATGGAGGACGACAGGGTTCTTCTTTCGGTTAAGGCTCTCAAGGAAGGCGAGCTGGTCGCCTTCGGACAGCTTATGAACCAATCCCACGATTCTTTGCGGGATCTCTACGAGGTTACAGGCAAGGAACTGGACACATTGGTGGAGGAAGCCAGAAAAATCCCCGGTGTTCTGGGCTCCCGCATGACGGGTGCGGGCTTCGGCGGCTGCACCGTCAGTATTGTAAAGAACGAAGCGGTGGACACCTTTATTGAGAAGGTAGGAGCTGCATATAAGGAAAAAATTGGATATGACGCTTCCTTCTATGTCTCCGATATTGGAGACGGAGCCAGGGAGCTGGCCCTTCCCGAATAAATCCGGGAGAGCCGTTTAAGAAAGGACGGATAACATGAGCATACTGGTAACCGGCGGAGCCGGCTATATCGGCAGCCATACGGTAGCGCGCCTTTTGGAGCGCGGCGAAGACGTCGTGGTGGTGGATAACCTTCAAAAGGGGCATAAGGATGCCTTAAAGGGCGGACGTTTCTATGAAGGGGATTTAAGAGACAGCGCCTTTCTGGATACTGTTTTTCAAAAGGAAAAGGTGGAGGCGGTTATTCATTTTGCCGCTGAATCACTGGTGGGTGAAAGTGTTGAAAACCCGCTTAAATACTATAACAACAATATGGGTGGGACCCAAAACCTTCTGGCCAAAATGAACGAATACGGCGTGAAGGCCATTGTTTTCTCCTCAACTGCCGCAACCTATGGTGAGCCGGAGAGCTCGCCCATACTGGAAAGCGACAGGACCAGCCCTACCAACCCATACGGGGAAACCAAGCTGGCTGTGGAGAAGATGCTTAAATGGAGCGATAACGCTTATGGCATAAAATTTGTGGCCCTGCGCTATTTCAACGCGGCAGGCGCTCATGAAAGCGGCACCATCGGTGAGGATCACACGCCTGAAAGCCATCTTATACCGCTGATTCTGCAGGTGGCACTGGGCAAAAGGCCGCATATTCTTATTTATGGAAATGACTACCCCACGACCGACGGAACCTGTATCAGGGACTATGTTCATGTGACGGATCTGGCTGACGCCCATTTGCTGGCTCTGGATAAGCTGAGGGCCGGCGGAAAGAGCGATATCTACAATCTGGGTAGCGGAACAGGCTTTTCGGTTTTAGAGGTGGTGGAAGCTGCCAGACGTGTTACAGGGAGAGAAATTCCCGCGGTTACAGGCCCCCGCCGCCCGGGCGATCCGGCGGTGCTTGTGGCTTCCTCCTCTAAAATCCGCATGGAGCTTGGCTGGAATCCGGCCTATGATAATCTTGAAAAAATCCTCTCCTCTGCCTGGAAATGGCATGTGAACCATCCCAACGGCTACCAGGACAAATAGGCAGGGGTTCAGGGGGACAAATAGGGCCTCGTACTTAAAGACAAGTGTGATTGAGACAAGTAGGAATACCTTTTAAGAGACAGGTTTAAGAATACTGATTAAGAAGACAGGTTTAAGAAGACTGTTTAAGAAGACCGGCAAGCACACCGGTATAAGTGAAAAACGGATACCTCGGTAAAAGGGGTATCCGTTTTTTATGGCTGTACATTACTCCCTTCGCCGCACTGGGACAAAGACCGAAGCGCAGTTCGCCTGGCGGAAGCGTGCGATAACCTTGCGGGTGCTGTCAAACTCAAGCTCCGGGTGGTCCCTGAAATACAGCCTGTCCATATGATTAAAGGCTACATGATAGGACATGGAGGGATTGTCGCCATTAAATTCCTCCTGAGTGACATGGACATACATGCCCCCTGGCAGCGTTATTTTCTCCACGCAGTCCGGAAGTCCGTCAAAGGAAATGACCCTGGAGCCGAAGCAGCTGGCGTAGCCGCCCTCCACGTCAATGGGAAAGCCGTAATAGTCCGATTTATAATAGCGGGCAAGGCCTGTTTTATAAACCTCCTCCTGTACCTTAAAATACTTCCCTATTACAGAATCCCCGTTTCCGGCTCCCCCACGCTGAATGCAGCATGCCACCTTCATGGGCGGCAATAATACGGGAGAAAGGGAAAAGGTGTCCAGCCCATCGCTTTCATCGGCTGACAGCCTCACGGGCTCATATTTTGCCAGTACATCTCCCGTATCGTCCCAGGTATTCATAGGATATCCGGACACATCGTAGACATAGCCGGTATCCTTACGAAAGGCGCCGATGAAATACTCGTCGGCATGCATCCGCTCCTCGTAGCCAGCCCTTCCCTCACGCTTTTGCTCGTTAATCATAACCCTGGCATACCGGGCCGCGGGAAGGGTGAGGGTAACGGTGTGCTCGGGCAGAAATTCAGGAAGCGTATCAAGGCTGTCCAGCCTGATTCCCACAATGACCTGATAGTTGCCGTCGCCGTGAACGGCGTAGCGTGCGCTGATAAGCTCACTGCTCTTGAGATCTGCGCCCAGAACCTGTGCCAGAAAAGCCAGCGTGCCGTCGCCGATATATTTTTTAGCGATGAAATAGTCATTAAAGGTATAGTCATTAAATTGGGG
>JAFADM010000147.1 GCA_023424865.1 Bacillota bacterium
TAAGGCTCTGGCAGGAATGCATTGACGATGCACCGGAGGCATGGCGTCCACACGCTCATAGAGCGGACCGGATGGTTGCCATGGGCAGGTACGATGATGCAATTAAGGATTACACCTCCTGGCTGGAAAAACAGCCCCATCCTTCATACACGGATCCTTATATTTGTATGGCGCTATTATATGAAGAGAAGGGTGATCTGGCAAAAGCCGTTGAAATGAGGGAAGCGCAATTGCAGGCGTGCCGGAAGGACTATGGCTATGGCGAGGGTGAGGCGTGTGATGGGATACTTCGTGAGATCGCGCGGCTTAAGACCATGTTAAATAGCTAAAACCAATACTCTTAATAACGAATTGTGAAAAAAGCCGTCGGGCACGAAAAACCCGGCGGCTTTTTTGAATGGCCTTTTATGAAAGAAGCTTACTTACTTCTCATAAATCAATTGACACCGGGAAAGCTTTAAAAACTCTCCGTCTTGAACCGTAATGGTTCTTGAACCGCTAAAGGTCTCAATATCAACTATTGTCGTCTGTCTTGCGTCGTTATAGATGCAAAAGAAGCCTGTATCATCTGTTGCAGCAATTTCATATTCCCCGGCTGCAAGGTGCTTTCCTATCCCATACATGCCGTCGTAAAATTTGCCATATACGGGCTTAAGCTCAGGAGCGCCGTCATAGGGCACGGCATAGGAACGGGAGAGTGTGAGGTATTCACCTTTTTTAACATCGATAATGGAATGTGTTCTGAGATTGTCACTGTAAAGTATTTTTTCCTTATCTGATTCGGATGACACGGAAAAATAGCCGGAGTAGGTATCATCTTCTTTAAATACCATGTATAAGCCAGGCTCCATGTCTTTTCCTACGGTATATTCCCCCGGCATAGTGGCTTTGGAAAGGTCAATTTCTTCGGAGGGCTGAAAAGGATTTGGGACTAAAGAAAGATTCGCTGTAAATTGCTCCTCATTGGTACGCTTAAAGGTCAGGCTATAGCTTTCGGACGGTTCTTCGACAATATAGCCAATGCCAAATTCACGTTTTGTGCCGGGCAAAACAAGCTCAGGCTCATTGAAGATGTCATATAAAGTAGTGAACTGGCTCAAAGGGTTATTGTTCTCATCGAAAAGGACAAATCCCTGTGGATTTAAATCTGCTCCCTTGGAAAGGAGGTTTTTAAAATTCTGGTTTTCTAAAACAAAATGTAAAACAACCACCTGTTTTTCAGAATTATCCTTGTATCTTTCCCACCAGTCCGTTTGATACAGCCCTAAAAGCGTAAGCGTATAGGAACCGCTTGAGGTGTCAATTGTATAGGGAGCGTTTAATTCCAGTGACTGTACCGCGGTGGAGGTTTTGCCGGTGAAGTCGGTTAAATTGAGGCTGCATGAAGTTAAAAGAAAGGATATAAGGAAAGTAAACAAAACAAATCTTTTCAAAGTAGGCTCTCCTAAGTGAAGTATTTCACATGAAAAAGGTATAAAATTATACTAACACAACACGCTATGTTTGAGAATAACACAATTGATCACAGGGCTTTTAATGACTTAGCCTCTCTGCCTGGAGCCAAAGTTCTAAAGGCAAGCCATTCTTAAATAAAAGGAAAATTCTATTCAGATGTTGACATATGGAAAATTAGATTATACTATTAAGTAGTAATAATTCTTAATAAAGAGTGATTATTTTATGCGTAACAGTTTGCAGAAACAACTTGTGCTTGATGCTTTAAAACAACTCCATCACCCTTCTGTTATGGAGATTTATACGCATATTCAGAAAATGTACCCACATATCAGTATGGGGACGGTATATAGGAACTTGAACCGTTTAGTAGAAAGCAAGAAGGTCACTAAATTATCCTTTTCCCATGAAGCGGATCGTTTCGAGCTTGAAGGTCCCCGGCATTATCACATTGTTTGCTCCAAATGCGGCGCTATTGCCGATTTGGGGGATATTGAGCCGGAGCCATTAATTAAGCTGGGAAAGAGGGTAGAGGCTTCAACAGGTTTTTTAGTGCATGATCACGACCTTTTTTTTAACGGATTGTGCCCTCAATGCAGGAGGGATAATCAAATAAAAGCTATGTAGGAAGAAACATGAAGGATGAACAAGGGAAACAAAACCTGACCACAGCTTACGGAAGGCCGGTTGAGAACGATCAGTCATCCATTACAACAGGCGGTAAAACAGGACATGGCTATGGGCTTTTAAACGACACTCATCTGGTTGAGAAATTGGCTCACTTTACCCGCGAGCGTATTCCCGAGCGGGTTGTTCACGCTAAAGGCGCCGGAGCTTACGGCTACTTTGAGGTAACAAAGGATCTTTCCCGTTACACAAGGGCCAAATTTCTTTCAGAAGCCGGGAAAAAGACCGAAGCGTTTGTCCGTTTCTCCACCGTAGGCGGCGAAAAGGGCTCGGCAGACGCGGAACGGGATCCCCGAGGCTTTGCAGTTAAGCTTTACACCGAGGAAGGCAATTATGATATTGTAGGCAATAACACCCCTGTTTTCTTTATCCGTGACGCTATCAAATTTCCCGATTTCGTACATACTCAAAAACGGGATCCTCAGAGCAATTTAAAAGACCCTCTTATGTTCTGGGACTTTCTATCCCTTACTCCGGAATCCACCCATCAGGTGACCTTCCTGTTTTCTGACCGGGGTACACCCGCAGATTACAGGCACATGGACGGCTTCGGGGCCAACACATGGATGTTCTATAATGATAAGGACGAGCATTTTTGGTTTAAATGGCACTTTAAGAACGAACAGGGCATAAAGAATCTGACTGCCCAGGAGGCAACGGAGCTTGCAGGCAAGGATCCGGATCATGCTACCCGGGATTTATTTGACGCCATTGCCCGAAAGGAATTCCCGGCCTGGAAGGTCTATGTTCAGATTATGACACCTCAGCAGGCAGCCGAATACCGGTTCGATCCCTTTGATGTGACAAAGGTTTGGTTCCATGGCGATTTTCCCCTTATAGAAGTAGGGAGAATGGTTTTGGACCGCAATCCGGATAATTTCTATGCCGAGGTGGAGCAGGCTGCTTTTGCGCCCAGCACCCTTGTGCCCGGCATTTATCCGTCTCCCGACAAGCTTCTTCAGGGAAGACTTTTTGCCTATGAGGATGCTCACCGCTACCGCCTTGGAAAGAACCACGATCTTATTCCTGTCAACTCTCCCAAGGGGACCCAGGCCTATACCAATGAACGGGACGGCACTATGATGACAGGCTCCAACTATGGCTCGACAGCCAATTACTACCCCAACTCCGTTAACGGTTATGCCGAAGCAAAGCACATAAAGGATGTCCCGGCGTTAGCTCTGGAGGAAGCTAAAATAGCCCGCCATAATGTAGCCGTTGTTGATGATGACTATTTTCAGACAGGGGAGCTTTACCGCAGGGTACTTGATGAGGAAGGCAGAAAGCATCTTATTTCCAATATATCCGGACATTTAAAGGGTGCGCCTGAACGTATCCAATACCGGCAGACGTCATTGTTTTATAAGGTGGATGCGGATTATGGAACACGCATTGCCGGTGTTCTGGCTCTGGATATTGAAAGAGTCAAAGAGCTATCTTTAATGAACGATGAGGAAAGGGCGGCGGCGACGGCCAGGGAGGCATGATGTTTGATAATTTCATGCTTGAAGGAGTATTTATTGGCGGGGGAACCTTTCTGATTATTGGAATATTGCACCCTGTTGTGATTAAAGCCGAATATCAGTGGGGAAAGAGGGTTTGGCCGGTATTTCTCCTGGCCGGACTATCTGCTATTGCCTGTTCTCTTTTTACAGCCAATATCGTGGCCTCCGCGCTTTTGGCCGTTTTGGGGTTTTCGCTCTTATGGAGTATCCGGGAGCTTTTTGAACAGGAGCAACGCGTAAAAAAAGGCTGGTATCCGGAAAATTCACTAAGGATAAAGTGCTCCAAGCGTATCAGGGACTAGTGTCCGGTACTGTCTTACAAAAATTCTATGAATAAATAAGGGAAGAGCATAACGCCTGGGGGGCGGATGTCAAGGATGCAAAGGACGGTAAAGCTGTTTGTTTATCCTTGACGTCCGGCCCCTTTGGTGTACGGGATGGAAAACCTTATATAAAAGTATTTTCAATTACTGTTAACTGATGTAAGCTTTATTAAAGAATATTATTGCGAATTAAGGCAAAAGGATTAAAAGGGTTATAGGATGGAACTCTATGCTGTCAAATATGGAGAAAACTTTAAATACGCCAGTTATAAGACCGTTTACCGCAATGACAACTGCACCGGGCTGGTGCCGGATTTTGTATTTCTGAATTACATCGCAAAAGTGGGGAATAAGGTCATCCTTTTTGATACCGGATTTCGTAACGGAGAAACGGCCAAACGGAATGAAACGACACTTTATAATGTTGAAGAAGAAATTCATGCGCTGACGGGTGGTAAAACAGATACTGTTTTTATTACCCATGCCCATTTTGACCATGTTGAAAATCTGGACTTGTACCCGACGGCAGAATTAATTTTATCCCAGGGAACATGGAATGAAATGGAGAAAAGCTACCCGGACTTAACAAGAATCTGGGCCGGCAGCGAGAAGCTCCATACCGTTAACTCTGAGTTCTCTTATCAGGATCTGCTCAAATTTTCTGTAATCAATGGCCATATGAATGGGTCGTCCGTCATTGTCATTGATTATCAGAATAAAAAGTACCTCATCGCTGGCGATGAAGCCTATCTATGTGATAATTTCATACAAAACATCCCAATAAGTATGACCTTTGACGCAAAGAAGAATGCGGATTTTATTGCTATGATACATCAAAAGGATATTGTTCCGCTAACCTGTCATGATGGAAGCATTATGAAAAGCTACCCAAAGATTTCAGAGCATATTGTAAGGATTATTTAACTGGCAGCTATCCGCTTTAATGGCTATTTTGGGGAACAGGTGAGAGAATGATTTAAGCTGTTTTGTAGATTGTTTTACAAAATAAGGAGCTATAAAATGATTATGGTAAGCTTCAAATAGGATCCTATGGAGGAATTCTATGTTAAAAATGGATGCACCCTATTCATTACAGCTTATTTCAATGTTCAGTGCCTATACCCATAGTATTCCCGTTATCTATTCTGTTCTCGAAGGGCAATATGCAGGTGACTTATTTGTTGATTCAAAGGACAATCCGCAAATAGCCATACTCTTCACACCCTTTGACTTTCATTTTGTAGCAGGCAACGCACAGATAAATAAATGCGTTGATGTCATCGACAAGGCGATTTTTGAACACTACCTGCCTGAAACCGGGAAAAAGGAAGCTATTGTTTTTTGCCCTGATCCTCTATGGGATAAAGTGCTGGATGAGGTTTTCAAAAGGCATAATGGTATTAAAGATAATCGAAGAGTATTCCGATTGAATAAGGAACATTTTATAAATCATGTTTATGGCTCCGGAAAAACACTTGAAGGTGTTGAAAATCAACTCTTTTACGAGCAGGAAAGAGGAGCAGAAAAACAATACCCTACCTGCCGTGTGTTTAAAGACGAAGAATGTGTGAGCTTTTGCTCCGGTTTTATGCTGGGAAAAGGCCATGCCGAGATAGATGTTTTTACTCTTATAGAACACAGAAGAAAAGGTTATGCCAAGGAAGCCTCTGTAACTTTAATTAATGAGTTACTGAACAGTGGCATTGAACCGGATTGGTGTACCTGGCCCTATCGAACGGAATCAGAAAAGCTGGCGCTTTCTTTAGGCTATAAGTTATGGAAGGATATTCCTGCTCACATTTGGGTGGAGGCGGAATGTGGCGTTCTTTAATGAGGCTATGTAAATAGCTGAAAGTTAACACCTTATATAACGGATTAAATGTACAAGCCGCCTGGTGTTAGAGAGTCTGGCGGCTTTTAATCTTGCCTGTTTTTTCTAAAGCCTAATCAACGGTGTATTAATCGATGGTTTTAACAAATTAAAAATGAACTTTTGGCAACTCTGGTTTGTATCTGTTTATGAGAGGAGGCGCAAAGCTTTGATTGACAAGCACATCGAACAATACGGTAAACGGTTGTATGGGCTATGTGTGACCCTTTGCGCCGCTTCCCCGGGCTCTGCGGAGGCAGACGACCTCTATCAGGAAACCTGGCTCAAGGCAGTTAAGCATTTTTCTCAATACGATGCTGCCAGAGAATTTGAGCCCTGGCTGACACGAATTTGTGTGAATACCTACCGCAACACACTGAGGCGGATAGTCAGAAGCCCATTTTTCAATGCCTTTTCCAGTAACGAAGAAAAGGATGCGGTTATCCGGTCTGTTGCGGCGTCCCCCCCTTTGGATTACAGCTCTTTGCACCAGGCCGTTAATGAATTGCCCCAAAAGCTGAGATTGACCCTAATCCTTTTCTATTTTCAGGACAGGGATCTTAAATCCACCGCTGAGACGCTTGGTATACCCGTAGGTACGGTAAAATCCCGGCTCAATAAATCCAAAAAGCTTTTAAAGGAGGCTTTGGAAAATGAAACAGATATACACTTTTGAT
>JAFADM010000163.1 GCA_023424865.1 Bacillota bacterium
CTCCTGTATGATATGATTAAAGGAAAGCATAACGCATGAGGCGTTTGTAAAGAGGGATATTTTATGGCAGACAGCTTCTTTGGCACAGAAAATCTGGAGGAATTCAAAGAGTGGATTAAAACACAAAAGGTCGCCGTTCTGGGAATGGGTGTGAGCAATACACCCCTCATCCTTTATCTTTTGGATCTGGGAGTGGAGGTAACGGTTTTTGACAAGGCCACCGAGGAAGCCCTTGGAAAAAGGCTTGAAACCTTTAAGGATAAAAAGGTTTCCTTTAGCCTGGGCAACGATTATTTAAAAAAGCTGAAAGGCTTTGACCTTGTATTTAAGACGCCGGGGATCCGTCCCGATGTTCCCGAGCTTCTTGAAGCGGAAAAGGCCGGAGCCCGGCTAACCTCTGAAATGGAGGTCTTCTTTGAATTTTGCCCTGCCGAAATCTTTGCCGTAACAGGAAGCGACGGCAAAACAACAACCACAACCATTATCCACCGGCTTCTCACCGAGGCGGGCTATAAAACCTGGCTGGGCGGTAATATTGGAACCCCTCTTTTGAACCGCATTGACGAGATAACAAAAACCGACAAGGTGGTGCTGGAGCTAAGCAGCTTCCAGCTTCAAACCATGAAACGAAGCCCCCATGTGGCCGTCATCACCAATGTTTCGCCCAACCATCTGGATTACCATACCTCCATGGACGAATATGTGGAGGCAAAAAAGAATATTTTCCGCTACCAGGCCGCTGCCGATCTTGTCATTCTCAATGCCGATAATGAACTAACACGTGAAATGGCAGACGAGGCGCCCGGTGAGGTGCTGCTTTTCAGCCGCCAAAAGGAGCTTGAAAAGGGAGCCTTCCTCTCCGGCGACAACCTGAGCTGGCAGGATTCCGGAGGACTGGAAGCCATTACAGACAAAGCAACTCTTCTTCTTCCCGGGGATCACAATGTAGAAAATTACCTGGCTGCCATTGCCGCCACACGGAATTATGTCACCCGTGAAACCGTTCACAAAATCGCGGAAACCCTTCAAAGCATTGAACACCGTATTGAGTTTGTACGGGAGCTTAACGGTGTAAAATACTATAACGATTCCATTGGAAGCAGCCCCTCCCGCACCATTGCCACCCTGAATGCTTTTAGCCAGAAGGTGGTTCTCATCGCGGGAGGCTATGATAAAAAAATCCCCTATGACCCTCTGGGAGATGTCCTGGCTCAAAAGGTACGCCATCTTATTCTCATCGGAGAAACGGCGGGACTTATTGAAATGGCCATCACCCGAAGGCTTCGGGGTAAAAATCAGTACAACGATATCCGCATCACCCATTGCGGCACCCTGGAGCAGGCGGTAAACACAGCTTTTTTCTCGGCAAAGCCGGGAGAAGTGGTGCTTTTATCTCCCGCCAGCGCCAGCTTTGACATGTTCCGCAACTTTGAGGAACGGGGCAACGCCTTTAAGGCCTTTGTCAACAAGCTCTAGCGGAGGCTTACGCCTCCGCTTTTTTAACCGGCTGCCGAAGAACGGTTTTCATGGTTTTGGGATTGGCCTTTCTTGGATCGCTCAAATAAATTTCGTGATGCTTTCCGCTTGTGGTAATGGTGGATACAAGCCCCTGTTCACTGGCGTACTCCTCCATTTTTGCAACTGTCTCAGGCTCCGTGGCATAGGGACCGATATGCATCATTTGAACGCACAGGCCTTCATTATAGGCTTCAAAGCGGGTTTGGCTCCAATCCTTTTCAGGCTTTTTAAATTTCAGAGCTTCCAGAGCCCACTGATAAACCTCCGAGTCCACAAACTCCGGCTGGCGGATCATCAGCGTCCAGCGCCAGTTCTCCCTTTCGTAGAAAGAAAAGCCCTTCCCTCCCTCAATCCACCAAAGGCCTTCGAGGGGCGGAACAACATATTCAAAATACCCTTTGGGTGCTTCATTTTTTTTGGGGCTCATCTTAATGGTAAAGCACAGGCCGTACAGCAGGCTTACCGCATTCTGAAACTCTTCGGAATTGGGATCCCCCTTGCCGTCAACCATAAAAAAGTTCATGGAAGGCACTTGTAGGGTTGAGGGCCTTGTTTTGGGAAGGTATAAGTCGGGGAAAGCTTTTTTGTAGTCATAGGCCATTTTTCATCACTCCTTTATACAACTATACCGAATAAACCTGACAACAGCATGTCATATAAATGTCCCATGGCGAAAGTCTTTATGAAAAAACGGCCGGGTTATGCTTATAAAGCTTTGATTTGGAATATGAAAGGGTAAAGCGCTAAGGAGTAAGGCTTATGCCTGGCACTTGGTCATTCCATACAGGGAGGGGGGCTGCCGTCTTCTGCATACGCTATCTGTATTCAAGCTATAACCGGGTAGAAATGCGCCAGATGGAAGCTTTAATATTCACCCTGCTTCCGGAGAAAACCACACCCTCTTCCAAAAGCAGCTCCCGCTGCCTATCCTCTCCCCCGAACGCATAGGAAGGGGCAAGGGACCCGTCGCTCCGAATAACCCGGTGACAGGGGATGTTCATATAGGGGGGTGTGGCCGCCATAGCCGTTCCCACGGCTCTTGCAGCTCCGGGTCTTCCCGCCATGGCCGCCAGCTGGCCATAGGTTGCCACTCTACCACGGGGAATTTGAGAAGCCAGCCTGTAGATTTCTTCATTAAAGGACGTCATTTGTATCAACCTCTCTTGAACAGGATGCCTTTTGTCTTTATAATAATACCACATACGTCTGCGCTGCGTCTCCAGGCCCGTCTGAGAGCTTCGATTCGTGCTTCCCCTTTTCTCAGCATCCCTTGTATCCAATTTGTAAAGGACAGGTACTAAAATGAAAAAAGCTTTTCTCTACGGTCTGGCCGCATCCTTTTTCTTTTCCTTCACCTTTATACTCAACCGGCAAATGAATCTTCAGGGAGGACACTGGATTTGGAGCGGCGTTTTGCGCTATGCCTTTATGCTCCCCATGCTCTTTGTCCTTTTGCTTCCCAAAAAGGAAGCAGCCCCGGTATGGCAGGACATAAAAAAGAGGCCCCTGCCCTGGATACTATGGAGCACGGTGGGCTTTGGCCTTTTTTATGCTCCCATGTGCTTTGCATCGGTTTACAGCCCCTCCTGGCTGGTAGCGGCAGCCTGGCAGATTACTCTTGTTGCCGGAGCCTTACTCTCACCCTTATTCTACACAATAGAGGAAGGGCCTCAGGGATCTGTGAAGAAACGACAGAAAATCCCCGGAAAGGCACTGTTCTTCTCCTCATTTGTGCTGCTGGGAATTATTGTAATCCAGCTTACCACCGAGGCCCATGGCGGAACCACCTTTTTAGGGGGGCTCTTAGCTATACTTCCCGTTGTGGTGGGCGCCTTTGCTTATCCCTTGGGAAACCGCAAGATGATGGCTGTATGTGATAACCGCTTTAATACCCTTCAGCGGGTATTCGGCATGACCCTCTGCTCCATGCCTTTTTGGGCTTTACTCTCTGTTGTGGGTCTTGTTCAGGCCGGACCACCCAATGGCAACCAGATTTTCCAGTCCCTTTTGGTGGCCGTTTTCTCAGGTGTTGCCGCAACCCTCCTGTTTTTCAAGGCTACCGACATGGTCAGCAGGGATATACATAAGCTGGCGGTAGTGGAATCCACCCAGGCAGGCGAAATCCTCTTCACCCTCCTTGGCGGCGTGCTTTTATTTAAGGATCAGCCCCCCTCCCTTCCGGCCTTTATAGGCATTGCCCTTGTCATGGGAGGAATGATTTTAAATTCCTATTCGGCGCGTTGATCTGCGGGTTTGAACGCAAAAAAGCTCTGCCGGAAGGAGGTTCAAGCAACCGGCAGGGCTTTTTTACTCTAAAGGTATCCCTTCCTGTCCAGCTTATTCAGCCTGGAACAGAGGTGTGGAAAGGTATCTTTCACCCGTATCGGGCAGCACAACCACAATGGTTTTACCCTTGTTTTCAGGGCGGGCAGCAATCTGAGCTGCGGCGAACAGAGCCGCACCGGAGGAAATACCCACCAATAGGCCTTCGGTTTTTGCAAGCTTCCGGGATGTCTCGAAAGCTTCCTCGTTCTTAACCTTGTAAATTTCATCTAAAACGGAACGGTTCAGAACATCCGGAACAAAGCCGGGGCCGATTCCCTGAATTTTATGAGGACCTTTGGCTCCGCCGGACAATACCGGAGAGTCAAAAGGTTCTACCGCAATAATTTGTACGCCGGGCTTGCGGGACTTCAGCACTTCGCCCACGCCGGATACGGTACCGCCGGTACCTACGCCTGCTACAAAAACATCCACTTCGCCGTCGGTATCATTCCATACTTCCTCTGCTGTGGTCTTTTTATGTATGGCAGGGTTTGCAGGATTCTTAAACTGCTGGGGAATAAAGGAATTTGGGGTTTGGGAAGCAATTTCTTCCGCCTTTTTAATGGCTCCACCCATACCTTCGGATCCGGGGGTAAGCACAAGCTCGGCACCTAAAGCCTTCATGAGGTTGCGACGCTCAATACTGAAGGTTTCCGGCAGGGTTATAATCAGCCTGTAGCCCTTGGCAGCCGCTACAAAGGAAAGTGCGATACCGGTATTGCCGCTGGTAGGCTCGATGATAACCGTGTCCTTATTTATGATGCCCCGATCCTCCGCATCCTTAATCATGGCATAGCCGATTCTGTCCTTTACGCTTCCTGCGGGATTAAAATATTCCAGCTTCGCCAGAATTCTCGCTTCAATGGATTCTGTCCTGCTGTAGTTTTGCAGCTCCAATAAAGGTGTATTACCAATAAGATCCGTAAGATTTTTTGCAATCTTAGCCATAAATTCGCCTCCGCTTTATCATTTTATCATTTTTATCATATTTCCAAGTAATCTTATACGTTTAATATACTATTATTTTATGCCTTACTTTCCCAAATGTCAATACCTTTGCAAGAAATTTTTAAAATATCCTATCGGAATAATGGGATATAAGTTTGCATATAAGCCTTTATGGTAAAGAAGCGCTCTTCTTCCCATAAAGGCTTAAGCTTCTTTAAGAGAAAACCGGCATTCAGCCTGAAAGGGCCTGTTCCAAATCCTCAATCAGATCCCCTGCATCCTCAATGCCCACGGAAAGGCGAAGCAGCCTGTCATTGACGCCCAACCGGTCCCGTATTTCCTGTGGTATAGCACCGTGAGTCTGCACCATGGGATAGGTTATGAGGCTCTCCACCCCTCCAAGGCTTTCGGCAAATAAAATAACCTTAACCCTTTCGAGGATTTGAGCCACATGGGATGCATCCTCGGCCTCAAAGGAAATCATTGCGCCGAAACCGGCCGCCTGCTTCTTCGATACGGCATAGCCTTCATGGTCCGGAAGGCCGGGATAATAAACCCGTTTTACCCTGGGGTGCCCTTTTAAATATTCGGCGATTTTCAGGGCATTTTGCTGCTGCTTGTCCATTCGGACAGCCAGGGTTTTTATACCCCTTAAAAGAAGCCAGCTGTCAAAGGGTGCAAGTACGGCTCCCTCAGATTTCTGTATGAGCTTTAGCTGCTCGGCCAAGCTATCGCTATTCACCACTATAAATCCTGCCAGGGTGTCGTTATGCCCGCCCAAATATTTGGTTCCGCTATGAACAACCACATCCGCACCCAGCTCCAGAGGCCTTTGATAATAGGGTGTGAGAAAAGTATTATCCACCAGGGTGAATGCCCCCCGGGCTTTAGCCAGCTCAGCGATTTTACGGATATCCGTAACCTTCATGGTGGGATTGGTAGGTGTTTCTATAAAAACCCCCGCCGTGTTTGAGGTAAAGGCTTTTTCTACTTCCTCCGTACGGCTTGTATCCACGTAAGTGAAAGAAAGACCATATTTGCGGTACACTTCTTCAAACAGACGGTAGGTCCCCCCGTACAAATCATCCGATACAATGAGATGAGACCCCGGATTTAAAACCTTTATAAAGGAAGATATGGCTGCCATTCCGCATGAAAAGGCAAAGCCGTATCGGCCGCTTTCCAGTCCCGCAACCGTGTTCTCCAGCTCCTCCCGCGTAGGATTTTGAAGCCTGGAGTAGTCATATCCCGTAGTTTGATAAAGGCCGGGATGCCTGAATGTCGCAGATTGATAAATGGGAAAGCTAATGGCTCCCGTAGTGGGGTCCACACCCTTGGTCCCATGAACCGCACGGGTTTCCCATTTTAGTTTTCCTTTGCCCTCAATAGTCACATCCCCATGATTGTCATCGCTCTCCTTCCGGTTTATCTTTGTGTGTGCTTCTTCCTTTTTCATAATGCCGCCACTCTTTTCGATGCCGTATTTCTCTTATCCCTTAAAGGCCACGGCTTCAATCTCCACAAGCACATCCTTGGGAAGCCTCGCCACCTCAACGCAGGAGCGGGCAGGATGAGCATCGGTAAAAAATTCGCCGTAAACCTTGTTAATACGTGCAAAATCATTCATATCCTTGATAAAGACCGTGGTTTTTACAACCTGGCTCAATTCCACGCCGTAAGCCTCAAGTACAGCCTTCAGGTTTAACAGCGCCTGACGGGTTTGATCCTCCACATCCGTTGAATCCAGAAGTCCCGTGGCCGGATTGAGAGGTATTTGTCCTGATGTAAATAAATAGCCGTTAATCGCTACAGCCTGGGAATAGGGACCAATGGCCGCAGGTGCTTTGTCTGTTTTAATAATCTGCTTCATGAAAGCTTTTCCTCCTTTAATGCCGCTACATTTATTACTTCATTCATGCTTCCGGTTCTGTAACCCTTCAAATCCAGGGTCGTGTAAGAAAATCCGATCTTTTTGAAGGCATCGTTAATGCTTTTTCTTTTTTCAGCATCCAGAAAAAGATTAATTTCCTCCTCATAAACCTCTATTCGCGCAATCTTTCCATGATGCCGGACACGAACCTGCTTAAAGCCCGAATCAAGCAGGAACTGCTCCGCCTGATCCACCATTTCCAGCTTTTCCTTCGTTATCGTCTCACCGTAGGGAAAACGGGAAGAAAGACATGCAAAGGAGGGCTTGCTCCAGGTTTTAAGTCCCATTTCACGGGAAAGCTCCCTTATGTCGTCCTTTGTTAAATCCGCTTCTCTTAAGGGGCTTATAACCTCTAATTCCTTCACAGCCTGAAGGCCTGGTCTGAAATCCCCCAAATCGTCTTTGTTTGAGCCTTCCGCAACAAAGGCATAGCCTTTTTCAACCGCCAGGGCATTTATTTTTGTGAATAGCTCGTGCTTGCAAAGATAGCACCGGTTTGTGGGATTTTTCGAAAACCCCTCCACCTCCAGCTCCTCCGATACGATAACAAGGTGAGGAATGCCATACACTTGGGCAAAAGAAACCGCTTCCTTAAACTCCCGCTCCGGGTAAGTTGCGGAACGGGCTGTTATTCCCAGCACCTTATCACCTAAAACATCGTGGGCAACCTTTATCAAAAAGGAGGAATCCACTCCTCCCGAAAAAGCAACCACAAGGCTTTCACGTTTTCGGATATTTTCTTTGAGTTTTTCGAGCTTTTCCCTGAGAGCTTCCGTCATTCCTTCATCTCCTTTTCGTTCTTATGAAATGGACGTTTTCCTTAATTAGCTTTGGTTTTGCGGGGGTTCCTTAATATAACCGCCGCCTACCACCACATCGCCGTCATACAACACCACCGACTGGCCGGGGGCTGAAAAAAGCTGAGGCTCATTGAATTCAATGACAGCCTTGCCGCCGGCATCGGGATAAAGCGTGGCATCGGCTTCTTTTTGGGAATACCGGGTTTTTGCTTTAATCCTTATATCCCCTTTTGGCTTATCAAAGGCGATATAATTCATGGCTTCGGCATAAACCCGCCTTGTTCCAGCCTGGGAATGCTTTGCCAGGGTGACCGTGTTGTCTTTACTATTTTTCCCAACAACATACATGGGCTCGGGAAACGATATACCCAGCCCTTTTCTCTGGCCCACGGTATAATGAACCATTCCCTTGTTCTTACCCAGAATACGGCCTTGCGTATCCACAAAGGTTCCGCCCTCGGCAGGCTTACCCGTGTATTCTTCTATAAACCGAACATAGGAACCGTCAGGAACAAAGCAAATGTCCTGACTGTCCGGCTTATTTGAATTTACAAAGCCCAGCTCGGCGGCAATCTCCCGGATTTGTGCCTTCCGATAGGAGCCCAAAGGCAGAAGCAGCCTGGAAAGCTGATTCTGAGTAAGCATATGAAGCACATAGCTTTGATCCTTTGTTTCATCCACGCCCTTTTTCAGGAGGTAGCGGCCGGTCGCCTCATCCAGCTGGATCCTTGCGTAGTGTCCGGTTGCGATATAATCCATTTCCAGTGCATCCGCCTTTTGGAGCATGGCCGAAAACTTGATATACCGGTTGCAGGCAATGCAGGGATTGGGGGTTTCACCCTCCAGGTAGGATTGAACAAAGTACTGAACTACCCGTTCCTCGAAAACATCCTTCATATTTAAAACATAAAAAGGGATACCCAGCTTAAAGGCGGATTGGCGGGCATCCTCCACATCTTCAAGGGAACAGCAAGTGCGGCCCCGAGCACTGTCGCCGTCAGTGACGGCGTCCCAGAGCTTCAGGGTCGCACCGGTAACTTCGTATCCCTGTCTTTGTAAAAGTGCCGCCGCTGTGCTTGAATCAACGCCGCCGCTCATACCGACAAGAACTTTAGATTTTTGTGTATTCCCACAGGTCAATCCTTATCACCACATTAATTACTTCGTGACCTTTTCCAAAGCCTGATTCAGATCATATATCAAATCGTCCGCATCTTCAATACCAATTGAGAGACGAATTTGATCCGGGGTAACACCGGCAATCTTCTGTTCCTCCTCTGAAAGCTGGGAATGCGTAGTGCTCGCGGGATGAATAACAAGGGATTTGGCGTCGGCAACATTTGCAAGAAGGGAGAAAATTTCCAAGCTGTCAATGAATTTTTTGCCTGCTTCCACACCGCCCTTGATACCGAAGGTGAAGATGGAACCGGAGCCCTTGGGCAAATATTTTTGAGCCAGAGCATTGTATTTATTCTCGGGTAGGGACGGGTAATTAACCCACGACACGGCGGGGTGCCCTTTAAGGAATTCAATAATCTTCTTTGTATTGGATACATGGCGTTCCACTCTTAAGGAGAGCGTTTCCAGGCCCTGGATAAGAAGGAAGGCATTAAAGGGGCTTATAGCAGCGCCCGTATCCCTGAGAAGCTTTACTCTTGCACGGGTTATAAAGGCTGCAGGCCCGATATCCGTTGCGTAACGAAGGCCGTGATAGCCTGCATCAGGTTCGGTAAGGCCAGGGAATTTTCCGCTTTTTGCCCAGTCAAAACGCCCGGCATCCACAATAACGCCGCCAATGGAGGTACCGTGACCACCGATAAACTTGGTTGCGGAATGAATAACAATATCCGCCCCGAATTCGATGGGACGAATGAGGTAAGGTGTACCGAAGGTATTGTCGATTAAAAGAGGGATACCGCTTTCATGAGCTATGGCAGCTACCTTTTCAATATCGATAAGATTGATGCCGGGGTTTCCTATGGTTTCAATATAAAGCGCTTTTGTCTTCTCATTAATGGCTTTGCGGAAGTTTTCCGGATCATCGGGATCCACAAAAACAGTCTTTATACCGTAAAAGGGCAGGGTATTGGCAAACAGATTGAAGGTTCCGCCATAAAGAGTGCTTGCGGAAACAATTTCATCCCCTGCACTTGCCAGATTTAAAATGGAATATGTAACGGCAGCGGAGCCGGATGCCACTGCCAGGGCTGCAATACCGCCCTCAAGAGCCGCAATGCGCTGTTCAAAAACATCCGTTGTGGGATTCATAATACGGGTATAAATATTGCCGCTTTCCTTTAAGCCGAAAAGATTAGCCGCATGCTCCGCATCCTTAAAAACATAGGAAGTGGTCTGATAAATGGGTACAGCTCTGGAACCCGTAGTCGGATCCGCGCTTTGACCCGCATGAACCTGCAATGTGTCAAATTTTAAAGCCCTTTTTTCACTCATGGCTCTCAATCCCTTTCTTTATA
>JAFADM010000248.1 GCA_023424865.1 Bacillota bacterium
ACATTTAGTTTATCGAGTAAATCTATGGTTTTTCCAGTTTCACAATTAAAAACGGTGCCTCCATAATGGAAGCAGGAGGTCTCCTAGGCGCCTCCAAAAATAAACAGGGAGGGATTCACGATGAAAAAGAGCTTTACGAAAATTCTCCTGGCTCTCTTCATGGTAGTCTTCATGCTAATTACCACGGTGCCTTCTTTGACATCTTCATCGGCTGCTACAACGCCCAAATCCGTGCTGTATGCGATGAATTATCTTTCTCCCGAGACAAGCACCACCACCACCTTAAATGACATCAAAGGCTCCGGCTTTGATACGGTTATTATTTTCTCCATTGACGGTACCGCAACAGGGGATCTGGTCTTTTTCGGAACGCCCATTTTTACCAACGGTAATTATGTAGGGCCTGCCGGATGGCCGGATAAAATCAAGTCCCTGAAAACCGGAACAACCTCTGTAACCCGCGTGGCCTTCTGTCTTGCCGGTCCCTATACGACTTACAAAACCTATATGAACGCCAACGGAACAGGGCCGGAAACCAACTGGTACAAAAACTTTGCCAAGCTAAAGGAATTGACGGGTGCCGATGCCATTGATCTAAACGACGAAAATGGCTATGATACCCCTACAACCGTCAGCTTGTGCCGTATGCTGGGCACTATCGGCTATAAAGTAACCCTTTGCCCCTATACCCGTTCATCCCACTGGAGCAGTGTTTATTCTCAGGTTGGCAGCAGCATCATTGATGGCGTCAACCTCCAGTGCTATGACGGCGGCGCCTATAACAGCCCGGCTACCTGGAACACCTATTTCGGCGGTCTTAAGGTAACGCCCCTGTTCTGGACCGTATGCCCGTCAGGTGGTGATACCAATTATGTTCAGGCTCAGACTAAGGTGGCAAACTGGGTGAGCTCAGCCGGAATAACCTCGGCAGGCGCCTGGCAGTATTCCGATATGAGAGACTTCAGCGGAGGTACCGCGGCTCAATACAATGCGGCTATCCGTGCCGGTTTGGGCAGTACGACACCTACCCCCACGCCTACGCCCAATCCGAATCCGGGAAACAGGGCCTTTAACAAGACAGCTACCGCAAACGCTTATGTTACCGGAGAAACCCCTGCTCTGGCCGTTGACGGCAGTGTTACCAACAATTCCAAATGGTGCACCAATTCCAATGTCGGAGCACAATGGCTGCGTGTTGATCTTGGCGCGACTTATGCCATCACCCGTTGGGTTGTGAAGCATGCGGGAGCCGGAGGGGAAGCCACAGGCTATAATACAAAGGACTTTAAGCTTCAGATCAGTACCGACGGCACCAACTGGCAGGATGTGGACAGTGTTACCGGCAATACGGCCAATATAACCGACCGTACCGTAAGCTCCGTTAACGCAAGGTATGTAAGACTCTATATTACCAATCCACAGACCACCACCACTAATATTGCCGCCAGGATTTACGAGCTTGAAATTTATTGATTGGTGAAGGTGGACACGCTATGTCATAACCGTTTATGTTATTATGATAGTGGACAAAAAACAAAAGGGCTTTCCGCAAGGAGGCCCTTTTCTTATGCCTAAAGAAGGCTATGCCCGCAACCCAATGGATAGGAAGCGCCCCTTGAAACAACTTGCTTTTTTATTGGCGCTTCTCAGCCCTTTCCCAAATGGCTTTTAAGTGTAATCAAAATGTGTATAGTGTGGAGGTTATGTGGATAAATGAAAATGAGTGAAATCAGCGTTAATGAAATCGCGGCCTATCTACGGCTTGATGAGGGTGATTATTCCCAGTCTGAAGTAAATGTTTTTCTTCAGGCTGCCAAGGCCTATATCCGCTTATATACGGGCCTTGACGACAGTGTGCTGGATAACCACGCCGAGATTATTCCGGTTGTGTATATCCTTTGTCAGGATTTTAACGATAACCGATCCCTGTATGTTGAAAGCCAAAATGTGAATAGGGTTGTGGATAACATTTTAAATTATCTGAAGGGTCTATCCGAAACCTCGCCGGGAGGCGGTGGCGAAGGATGATAAATCCGGGAGAGCTTAAGGACAAAATAACCCTTTTGATCCTCCGGGGATTGCCTGACAGCTATGCCTGGGAGGAGGATGCCTGCACCTGGGGAAAGGTGGAGTATCTGAAAGGCCAACATCCCCTTTTTCGGGGTGAAAGAGGTGAAGCCACCGTAAAAATTCTTTTGCGAAAAAGACCTCTTACATTAAACCATGCTATCCGGTTAAAGGGAAAGCATGGTTTTTTAATTGGAATAAGGGGGGCAGGAGAGGATTTGATGGAAGCAACAGCGGTTCTTGTAGAGCCTAAAGCGTGCGTGGCGCAGGTGCTTTCTCAGCCAACTCTTGATAATCTCAATCGCCCTGCATACGGTGAAGCGGTCCATCTGGCCTTCCCGGGCTTTCTTTGGGAGAAGTATTCAAGCCGAACCCAGGATGAACCCATGAGCCTTGTTAAAATGCGTTACAGGCTTATTACACCTAAAGCTATTGAGCTTGTATCCGGTCAAGGGGTTAAAGTGGACGGTCTTACTTATACCGTGGAGGTGCCGCATACCCTTTCACCTTATAAAAATGAATATGAAATCATTGTAAGGAGGAATCCATGATGAGAGGTACAGCGCCCGAGCATGCCCCGCAAATGGGCTGTAACGGCAAGGCCTGCAGGATAAGAGAGCCTACCGGCAGCACACAAACAATAGAAGTTTTTGAAAAAATCAGCTCAATGGGAGGTTTGATTTATGGTGACAGCAACGGATCTTTTAACCGCTGTTAATGAAAGGCTGGCCGAAGCCTTCCCTGGCTATACGGTATACACTCAGGAATGCCCCAAGGATTTTGCGCGGCCATCCTTTTTACTTAAGCATATAAAAACCTCAAAAATGGACGTAACACGGCATTCTGTCGAGAAAACCGTGGACTTTGCCATCACCTGCTTTACTCCGGTTGACGATTATTTCCGCTCTGACGGAAATGCGCTTTCCGAGCTGCAGGATAAAGTCCTCAAGCAGTTGGATGAGGGTTATTTAAAAGCCGGAGACAGAGCGCTGAAGCTTCAGGCCGGCACCGGAAAAACGGAAAACGACAGATCTTCGGTAGAACTCCAGTTTAAATTCTTTGATGACCGTTTTGAACCCACAGGGGCAGAGGAACCAAGGCCTCTGATGCAAACAATAAATATGACCTATAAGGAAATCTAATTTTTCAGGAGGGATAGCACATGAAGCTACCAAATATCAATATCGCTTTTTCAACTCAGGCACAGACTGCCATTTCACGTTCTCAAAAAGGTGTGGTGGCCATTATCTTAAAGGATGCCAATGCTAACGGAGAGCATGTTTTTACAAGTCCCATTCAGATACCGTCCGAACTGGGCACGGCAAACCGGGATTACATTGCAAGAGCCTTTACAGGGTATGTCAATCCGCCGCAAAAGGTTATTGCCTATGTCATCCCTGGGGATGCCGAGGACCTTTCGGAAGGGCTTTCCTATTTTGAGACCCAGGTCTTTGATTACCTCGTTGGGCCTTTGGATATTACCGCGGCTGAAAGCGGAGCCGTTGCCGCCTGGATTAAGGCACAGCGCCTTTTGGGGCATACACCCAAGGCCGTACTTCCCAACCTTTCCTCTGACAGTGAGGCCGTTATCAATTTCGTAGCCGGCGGCATTAAGGTGGGAACACAGGCGTATACCACTGCCGAGTATTGCTCGCGTATTGCCGGTATCGTGGCAGGCACCCCCATGACCATATCCTGTACTTATGCCCCTCTTCCCGAGGTTACGGATATTGCGCGGCTCTCCAGGGAAGCCATGGACACGGCTGTGGGACAGGGCAAGTTTATCCTTTTCCATGACGGTGAGAAGGTAAAGGTAGGCCGTGCCGTCAATTCCCTTGTAACCACCACGGAAAGCAAGGGAGAGGCCTTTAAGAAGATTAAAATTGTGGAAGCTGTGGATATGATTCAAAAGGATATCCGGGCCACCGCCCAGGACAATTACATCGGAAAATATGCCAACAGCTACGACAACAAGTGCCTGCTTATTTCGGCCATAAAGGGCTATTTTACCGGTCTTGAAAATGACGGTGTTCTGGAGCGAGGCACCAGCACGGTTGGAATCGATCTGGACGCCCAGGAGGCTTACCTCATAAGCCGTGGTGTAGATACCTCGGGTATGTCCGAGCAGGAGATAAAAGCGACTCCTACTGCGGATCAGGTTTTCCTTAAGGCGACCGTCTCGATTCTCGACGCCATTGAGGATATTAACCTCAATATTACCATTTAAATTTTATTTCCTGCTGCCGGACTGCTCTCGGCAGGCAAAACCTTAATTTAAAAAAATGAATAGTATTTAAACTTTTAAGGAGGTACAACACAATGAATGCAAATAGAGTTATGTGCGGAACCTGGGGCGAGGTGTGGCTTGACGGAGACCTTCTGGCGGAGTGCTACGGGCTTCAGGCCAAGGTTGCCTACAGTAAAGAGGATATCAAAATGTGCGGCCGGATGGCTGCGGATAAGAAGATAACCGGGTATTCCTGCACCGGCAGTTTAAAGCTTCATAAGGTTAACAGCCGGATGGCCAACCTTGTTGGAAGCAGTATTAAAAAGGGAATTGATCCTCGATTTACGGTTATTTCCAAGCTGGATGATCCGGATGCTTACGGCGCGGAACGAATTTCATTAACTAACGTTTCCTTTGACGACCTTACCCTGGCGGACTGGGAGGTTGCCACTAACGGCAAGGTTGAGGCCCCCTTCACCTTTACGGATTACGAATTTCTTGACAAGGTGGATGCTTAAATGACAGATAATACGCTGGAACTCCTTTTAAAAGCCGATATTCAGGCCCTTCCTGAAAAAGAGTATAAAGTAAAACGCTTATCCTCCCTTTGCGGAGCGCCCGTTGTTTTTAAACTTCGGGCGCTTCCTTATAACCGGGCGGCAGAGCTTACCCGATCTCAAAAGGATGACCTGGAGGTTCACATTTTGCTGGCCGGAGTGGCAGAGCCAAGCTTGAAGTCCACGGAGCTTATGAGTAAGTACGAGGCAGCTACCCCTGCCGAAATGGTAAAAAAAATGCTCCTTCCCGGCGAAATCATCGACATTTCCCGGGCCGTTGAACGGCTGTCCGGATACCGGACGGATACCATTGAGGAAATTAAAAAAAAATAACCAATGACTACGAAACTCAGCTTATGTACTTCCTGTTCAGGGAACACCATATTCTGCCTGGCTCTTATTACAACTGCCCCGAAGGGGAAAAGGTTGTAATAAGAGCCTTTTTTGAAAGTGAAATGGAGAGA
>JAFADM010000295.1 GCA_023424865.1 Bacillota bacterium
TACCAGGACGGAATTGTATAATATCAAGTTCAATCAACTCCGATTCGTTTGTACATCTATTATACCAAAGTTACAGAGAAAAGTCTTTAAGATAAAGGTGGAACTTTAAATCGTAATATAATGGTAACTCCAATGCAAAGACACGGAACTAGCCTGCAGGTGTTTTCCAGGTGGAACCGTTTACTTGAAAAACCGGGAATTGAAGAATTGGGAAGATATGAGTTATGGCTGTATTTCCGATAATAAAGGAGCTATAATAAAGAGGCCGAATGACAGTTGCCGTATTAGTTGCGAGTTATTCGGCCAATGTAAGGAAGGAATGGATTAGCATCATGAGTACCAAGGAATGGATTGATTTACGAAGCGATACAGTGACAAAACCGACGGAGGAAATGCGCAAGGCCATGGCCCTGGCCGAAGTGGGAGACGATGTTTACGGGGATGATCCCACCATTAACCGCCTTGAGGAAGTAGCAGCAAAACTGGCAGGAAAAGAAGCGGCCCTCTTTGTGCCCAGCGGAACCATGGGCAATCAGCTGGCGGTATTCACCCATTGTCAGAGAGGGGACGAGGTTATCCTTGCGGAGGACAACCATATTGTCATTCATGAAGCCGGGGGAGCGGCTATTATTGCCGGTGTTCAGCTGCGCTGCCTGCCTTCCGGCAAGGGTTATATGAAGCTTTCCGATGTGGAAAAGACCATACGCTACGGCCTTGATATTCATGAGCCGCGCACCGGGCTTATTTGCACGGAAAACGCCCACTCCACCGGCGTGGTTCATTCTATGGAATACATGACGGAGCTTTACCGGCTTGCAGTGAGAAAAAGCATTCCTGTTCATCTTGACGGGGCCAGGCTTTTCAATGCCGCAAGCTATCTGGGAGTTGAGGCTTCAGAAGTAGCTGCCTGTGCAGATTCCGTTATGTTTTGCCTTTCAAAGGGGCTTTGCGCACCGGTCGGTTCCATTTTAGCCGGGACAAAGGATTTTGTGGAAAAGGCCAGGCGCAGAAGAAAGATTCTGGGAGGCGGTATGCGTCAGGCCGGAATACTGGGGGCGGCAGGCCTTATCGCTCTGGAAAAAATGACCTTAAGGGTAAGTGAGGATCACGCGGCTGCCCTTTATGCGGCAGAAGCCCTGGACGCTCTTGATGGGATTACTGTTTTCAAGGACGATGTCCATATCAATATGGTTTTTATGAAAATTGAGAAGGAACACGATCCGGAGGCCTTCGCCGAGGCGCTGAAGGATAGAGGTGTTTTGGTTAATGCTCCCGAAAATGGAATATTAAGAATTGTGTTTCATTATTTTGCAGGCAAGGAACAGGCAAAAGAAGCTGTTTCAGCCATTAAAGCCGTTTTAGCTTAATACCCGGAGGACACAATTATCCCGGAGAGGAGCAGGTTCCGCCAAAAGGGCGGAGTAGGATATGAGAGGTATAAAAGAGTTTTTACTTATTAATTTGGGTCTGTTTATGGTAGCCGCAGGCATTCACTTTTTTAAGGTGCCCAATAATTTTGCAACCGGCGGTGTCAGTGGTATTGCCATTGTAGCCAACCATTTTATCAGCGGCCTTACAGTAGGACCTCTGATGATGATCATTAACGTGGTTTTTCTTATTCTTGGCTTTATTACGGTTGGCTGGGAGTTTACCTCCAAAACCATTTATTCGAGCCTGGCGCTTTCCGGTATGGTCTGGCTGCTGGACTTTGTATATCCCATGGCAGCTCCTCTTACACCCGATACCTTTTTAGAGCTTATCTATGCCATGATGCTGCCGGGCATCGGTTCGGCCATTGTTTTTAATCAAAATGCCTCCACCGGCGGCACGGATATTATTGCAAAAATACTTAATCAGCATACCCAACTGGATATTGGCAAGGCTCTTCTCACCTCGGACTTTCTTATTACCTTACTGGCAGGCTTCGTCTTTGGGGTGAGAATCGGGATGTATTCCTTTCTGGGGCTTATCATCAAGGGCTTTCTCATCGATGTGGTCATTGAAGGCTTCAATATGCGAAAGCAAATGGTTATTGTCAGTGATAAGCCGGAGGAAATTCGAAGCTATATCATAAAAAACATTAAGCGCGGCGCTACCATTCACACCGCGGAGGGTGCTTTTACCGGTGAGGTCAAGCATGTTATTACCACGGTGATGAATCGCAGGCAGGCGCTGGATTTGCGCCGCTTCATCCGGGATATTGACCGCAATGCCTTCATAACCATAACCAATACCTCGGAAACTATCGGCAAGGGTTTTCGAAGTATTTAAAAAACATATGTTCTTTTTCGATTTTTCGTGGTATACTAAGATTCGGTTGAAGGAATAACTGCTTTCAGCCAAATTTTTTAGTTTGCGTACCATCGGGGAAGCGGAGGGCCTATGGATCTTTTTACAAAGCTCAATATCCTGGCGGATTCGGCCAAATACGATGTCTCCTGCTCATCCAGCGGCAGCCAGCGAAAAAACAAAAAGGGACAATTGGGCAATGCAGCTCCGGCAGGCATTTGCCATAGCTGGTCCGATGACGGCAGGTGCATTTCACTTTTAAAGGTTCTTTTCTCCAACGACTGTATTTACGATTGCCAGTACTGCGCCAACCGCCGCACCAATGACCGTCCCAGAGCAAGCTTTACCCCGGACGAGCTCAGCGAGCTTACCATTCAGTTTTACAGGCGTAATTACATCGAGGGCCTTTTTTTAAGCTCGGCGGTTCTCCATAATCCCGATTACACCATGGAGCTTATAATAACGGCACTGACAAAGCTACGCAGGGAATATAAATTTAACGGCTACATCCATGTGAAAGCCATTCCGGGAGCGGATAAAAGACTCATTCATGCCGCCGGGCTTTTAGCTGACCGTATGAGCGTGAATATTGAGTTGCCTTCTGAAAATTCCCTGAAGCTACTGGCGCCTCAAAAAACAGCCGAGAAAATTCTTGCACCCATGGCTTATGTAAGCGAACAGATAAAGGGCTCAAGAGAGCTTACTATTTATAAGCGGCAGCAGTCCTTTGTTCCCGCCGGCCAATCAACCCAGCTCATTGTTGGGGCCACACGGGACAGTGATTATAAAATTATCAATCTCACGCAGAAGCTTTATGACAATTACAAGCTTAAGCGTGTTTATTATTCGGCCTACGTTCCCGTTAACAGCCATACTAACCTGCCTGCTCTTAACACGAGCCCGCCGCTTTTAAGGGAGCATCGGATTTATCAGGCGGACTGGCTTCTTCGCTTTTATGGCTTCAATGCACGTGAGCTTCTTGACGAGAGCCATGCCCATTTTGACCTTCGGGTGGATCCCAAATGTGATTGGGCCCTTCGGCATATGGCGTTGTTCCCCGTTGAAATCAACCGTGCGCCCATTGAAATGCTGCTTCGTGTGCCCGGAATCGGCTATCAAATGGCCGAACGTATTCTAAGAGCCCGAAGGCTTGCAAACCTGTCTTACGAGGATTTAAAGCGCATGAGGGTGGTCTTAAAGCGGGCCCAGTACTTTATCACTGTTAACGGAAAATATTACGGAGGACTGGATCCGGATTCTGAGACCCTTTATTCTGCTCTTTCGGAGGAAGTGACCGATAAAAAGGTGATGATAGGCCAACTTTCTCTGTTTGGCTGATAAAAGGAGGCGGCGAAAATCATGGTTTACTTAACCGACGGAAGCTTTGAGGGGCTTCTGACGGCTGTATTTGAGGCCTTTGAAAAAAAAGAGGATCCGGAGGAAATCTATTTTAAGGATACCTTTCAGCTTTCCCTGATGTCGGAGTTTAAGGATATTGTCACCGATGGGGAAAAGGCAGACAGAGTGTATCGGGCCATTGACTCAAAAATATCCCGTGATGTTTTGGAAATGGTCTACGGTGCGTATTTAAGCGAGGATCCGGGCTGTGGAGCGCCTATTCTTTACACCTTGCGAATGGGCTTCAAAATGGGGGGGAGAGTAAAAAATCTGCTTCAAAACCCCCATGTCCTTAAGGTTCATGATCTCAACAGGAGAGTACAGGGTGAGAAACACCGGTTTTTAGGCCTGCTTCGGTTTAAAAAGTGGAAAAACGGTGTGTTTTACGCTCCTTTTGAGCCGGACTGCAATGTCATTACCCTTGTGGCTGGGCATTTTGTGGATAGACTGTCCGATCAGCCATGGATTATTCACGATTTGAAACGCAGCTATTATGCCCTTTATGATACACGTGACGTTCTTTTTTTCAATGGAGATCTGGAGCTCCCCGACGGTGAGGATGCTGATGAGGAGTATGAGCTGCTTTGGAAAAAATATTTTCAGGTTATTGCCATTGAGCATCGAAAGAATCCCAAGCTTCAGCGGGCTTTTATGCCTAAAAAATATTGGAAGCATCTTGTTGAAAAAAGGTAAAAGTGCCGAAAACCATTTAAGAACAAGAGAATCGTCCAGTATATATGTAAAAATTGCATAACTTGGCATTCTGTTTATGTTGTAGCGTGTAAAAGCCTGTGCTATAATGAGTTTACAAAATTAATTCCTGGGGTGTTCGAGGAGTCTGTTTATTGAACCTGCTATAATTGACTCG
>JAFADM010000307.1 GCA_023424865.1 Bacillota bacterium
GCGCAGTGAATAACAATTAGCTCGGTACCCTGCTCCGCTTTAAAAAAGGCCTCGATACTCCCGGTATCCGTTACGTCGCCGGTACATATTTCCACTTCCCCGGGCACGCGGGCAGCTGCCGGATCTCCCTTTAAAACAAGGCCGCGAACCTTTTTCTTTTCCATAAGCAATTTAGCCGCCACACTGCTTCCAAGGTTTCCGGCAACGCCGGTAACGAGGTAGATTGTATTTGTGTCATTCAGCTTATTCTTCATCTTAATCCTCCGTTTTTTGTTATGCTTGTTTTCTGTCAGGAGCACTTTTATATTAGCCTTGGAATGTTTTTGAGTTGTTTGTGAAGTGTTTGAGAAATATTAATAACAAAAAAGTAATTTTTCTTTAGTCCGTGGAGTTAATGAGCTCATGGAGCCTGGTGCTGGAGCTGTTGATGCTTTTAATGGACTCATAAATAATTTCTATGCCGGAATTTTGCTCCTGAGTGGTCGCCAGCATTTCTTCCATGGCGGAGGAATGCATATGAGCGATGCTTGCGATGTTTTCAGATTCCTGCCGAATTTGTGAAAATATTTCGCCCACGTTCTCCGTCATGTTCATTTCATGGGTGATATAACCATCGATACTGTTGAATGCCGATTTTATAGTGCCAAAGCTTTCAAGAACCTGTGAGGCAATGGCCTGACCTTCCTTTACGGCGGCAATTCCGTTATAGGCCTTGTCAAAAACGAGCCTTGTATTGGCCTTGATAGCGTATATAATCCGGTCTATCTGCCTCACGGTATTCAAGCACTCGTCCGAGAGCTTTTTTATTTCGTCGGCCACAACGGTAAACCCTGCTCCGGCTTCACCTGCCCGGGCCGCTTCAATACTGGCATTGAGCGCAAGTAAATTGGTCTGATCCGAAATCCGGTTTATAGCGGATAGAAAGCCGTTAACCTCGTCCATGTTTTCATTTAAGTTCTCTACCGTTATAAGTGACTCGGTTACCGCAGAGTGAATAATCGTCATTTGCGTGCCCAGATGATCCAGCTTATCGGAGCCCAGCAGCACGATTTGGGTGGTGCTTTGAGACGTATCGGCCAGGCTTTTTGAGAATTGGTTTATTTCGGCCATCTTCTCATCCGCCACGTTCATCCTGTCGGTAATATGAGCGATGCTTTCCGATTGGTTTACAACACCCTCCGTGGCTTCCTTTATGGTAGCGGCCATAACCTGGCTGATGCTTTTTAAGGTACCGATATCGGCATTGCAATGGTTAATATCGTTATTGAGTGAAGAGGTGCTTTCCTTAATTACCGCCATTATTTTGTTTAAAGAGTGTAAAAGCTCGTTTGCCTGGGCTTCCTTTTGGTTTGATAAAAGAATCAGCTCGGAACCCCGCTTGCAGACAAAATAAAGTATGATAACCATAAGTATAAAAAAGCCTATGGTTGAAAAGAAGTCCGTGCCCACCCCCAGGTTTTCCGTAAAATAGACGACAGTATAGGTAATGCTGTATAAGCCGCCGAAGCTGAAGAGAATACTCTTGTTCAAATAAAGGGATACCACGCAGAGTACGGTCACGACAATCATTCCGGTATAGGCTCCCCCGATATAGGGGACCGTACAGGTTAATATGGCCATAAACAGGATGGCCATGGTGAGCATTGGCCGCTTCTTTTTTATTATGAAAAAGGCTGCTAGGCTCAGCTCAATAAAAAGGGATCCCACCACCGCGCCTTCAATGCGGTTTTGAACAAGGAGAACAGCCGATCCGGCAAAGAGAAGCCCTAAAATGGCCGCAATGATTTTATTGACATGGGCCGTATTGGCTTTCATTAAGGTGTCCTTCATGAATCGTTCCTCCAGAGGCTGCTGGCATTTTTGCACACCTCATAGATTTCGTCGTACTTCTGGTCAATGAGGGGCATAACCTGCTCTGTTTTTTTACTGTGGAGCTTTAAGTAGCAGAAATAAGGGAGAACCCAGCCCGAGAAACCGGGGATAGCCAGAAAAATGGAAAGAGGCAGCATACCTGCAAGATAAGCGAATACGGATCCGGCCATAAAGGCTGTTCCGACAACGCCCATTATATAAGCTGCGGCTGATGCGCCCACAGTCCTTGAAAATTCCAGACGTTCAATTTCTCCCACACAGGCCTCGAACTGGCGCTGCAGCCGGGTAATCTCCGCTTTGTTACGTATCTTGCGGTCACGCTTAAATTTCATGGTTATGGAATCAAAGCTCTGAATGGGTGCAGAGGTGCTCTCAAGCTGCCAGCCAAAGTTGGTGTAGCCGTCGGAATACACCGATTCCATTTTGCGTTTTACCGTAATCTCCTTGTACTCATAGCCGATAAAGCCGGGTGCGTTTTTTGTAAATTCGTTCATGTGCTTTCTCCTTTACCTTTAATCAGCTTCCGTCCGCCCGGCGGAAAGGAGCTGTCGATTTCATCTGATGGCTTTATCTTACCTGGGGTTTGTTTAAGAATTGCTTGTGAAATGTTTGCGAAATATTAATTGTGGAAATACAAAAAAGCCCGTCTGAAAAGACGGGCTTTGGAGAAATCCTAATGCCTTATGGGGCGTAAAAATATCTGGCAAAGGGGGCTATGAACTTACCTTCAGCCTTACGGTAAAGCAGCTTCCCTTTCCGGGCTCGCTTTTTACGGATATGGAGCCACCTGCCAGCTCAATGACCCGAAGGGACAGGGCAAGGCCAAGACCGTTGCCTTCTCCCGAATGGGAGGTGTCGCCCTGATAGAATTTATCAAAAATGCGCTTCATGGTTTCCTCGTTCATGCCGCAGCCGGTATCGGCTACGGAGACTGTTACCGTATCCTCGTTACCTTTAGTGTTTTATTATAAAGCTCAAATATTTAAAATTGTTAAACCACGGGGACAGATTTAAATTCCTCTCTTTACTTAACAGGACTCGGATGCATCCAAACCTATTTCACGGGGCTTGGGCTTCTTTTCCACAAATAGAAACACAATCACCAATTGAATTACCGCCACCACCGTTATACCCATAAATGAAGCGTTTATTCCCGTCTCATTGGCAGTAACGGAAGCTGAGCCGCTTGTTATCCTGGTTGCATAAGCCATAACTGCCACAAAAACAGCCGAGCCGATGGCGCCGGATATGGTTCTGAGTGAGGTTAGCAGCGCTGTTCCGTGGGAAGTGTATTTGCTGTCCAGCGTACTCATTCCCCAGGTAACAATGGGCATCATAATGCAGCTGATGGCAATTAAGCGGGGGATGTACACCAGGGCCAGATAAATAACGGAGGTTTCCGCGCTTACAAAAGCGTTTGCGAGACAACTGAGTGCCATCAAAAGGCTGCCTGTGAAGGCCAGTAGCCGAATGCCGAACTTATCATATATTTTTCCGGCAAAGGGGCTGATAATCGCCATGGCCAGTGAGCCGGGCAGCATAATCAGGCCGGACATGGTGGCGGATAATCCGTGGACGATCTGTATGTATATGGGCATGAGAGTGGAACCACCCATCATAACCGCATAAAGGAGCATGCTCACAATAACGGACAGTCTGAATTCCCGGTTTTTGAAGGTTCTGATTTCCAGAAAGGGGCTATTTAATCGAAGCTGGCGCAGGACAAATAAAACCAGCATAATAATCCCTGCCAGCAGCGGCAGCCCAATGGTCACACTGAAAAAACGGTCTGTGCCAAGGTTTCCAATGCCCAGGAGCAGCCCGGTAAATCCCACTGCGCTGAAAACTGCCGACAGAGTATCAAAGGGAAGCTTTTTGTTTTCCAGGACATTTTTCATAACAAAGGCAGCAAATAGAATGTTCAGGGCTACAATTGAAAGAGCAAACCAGAAAATAACATGCCAGTCAAAGACATCAATTACCATGCCTGTAATTGTGGGTGCCAGAACGGGGGCCGCTCCCACCGCCAGTCCATAGATTCCCATGGCTGTTCCCCGCTTTTCAGGGGGAAATATGGTAAGAATAACCACCTGGGTCATGGACAGCAAAAGCCCGTTGCCAAATGCCTGTATAATTCTGCCCAGCAAAAGTGCGGGAAACACCCCTGCCGTTGCAGAAAACAGAAGACCAATAAAATACATTCCCATGCCTGAGAGGAAAAGGGGTTTTGTTTTAAACCTTTTTAATAAGAAGGGAGTCACCGGAACCATAACGCCCATAGCCAGGGAATAGGCTCCTGTGAGCCACTGGGCGTCTGAAGCGGATATTTTAAGATCCTCCATAATAGCAGGCAGCGCCGTTGTTAAGGCGGTCTGGAGCAATGCCCCGGTAATGGAGCATATCATCAGCACCGTAAATATCAGTGTTCGTGATCTTTTTGTTATAACCTCGTTCAAGTACTGACCTTCTTTCCGCAAGCGAGACGTGCTGTGTAAATATCAGCAATCTTACTTTGCAGCCGTACATATTCGGCTGCATCCTGTGGGCCAAGCTCCTCAAGAAAGCGGGCGGCGCACAGATTGAAATTTTCCGCGTTTTTACGGCGCTGGAGAACCCCGTCCGGCAGAAGCTCTATGAGTGTGTACCTGCCGTCATCCGGATCCGCCATGCGCCGGACCATTTTCTTTTCTTCAAGCTGGTTTAGGATGGTGGCGATTCGTGCCGAACTGACATTCATGGCATCGCCAATTTCTTTTGGACTGATGGGTTTGGATCTCTCGCCAAGATAACCAAGTACAAAGCTCTCGCCGTCATCCGGAGTTATAAACTTGCGGAAATCCGGGATTCTTGCCATTCTGCGCCTGATCCGGGATAACTCCTGTGCCAGAGCGAAATAGTCCATAATGCTGCCTCCTTATGATAAAAAAGTCGTATGTGCAAATGATAAATAGTCCCCTGCGCTGCTTTATAACAATTGCGTATTGGACATACCCTTGAATGAGCTAATACTGTTAGCTATATTAACATGATTTTTTCCCATTAGCAATCCTGGCTTTGGGGGACCTGCAATATGAAACCCTTATAGCGGCATAAACTTTCATATTTCGAATCAAAGTTGTAGAACGTTCATTTAGTGCATGGCGAAGACAGGCGCCGAAAACCTGGGGTTAATTAATAATTCTCAAACAATTCCTAAGCAATTTGGAAACAACCGGCCGGTACAATAAAGCACGTATTCAGGATGAAAGCATCCAAATCAAATTAGGTATAGGAGAGGAACCGTATGAAAAAGAGTCATTTTATTGCTATGCTGTTAGGAACAATCAGTGTTGTTTTACTGGGGATTGGAATGTGTATGACCATGCTCCCCGAATGGAACGCTTTTACGCCGGGAATTGTAATGGGAAGCGCTGGGCTTGTTATTGGACTAATTACCATTGCCGTATGGCGCAGGATGGAGCATAAGGCTCCGATTAAAATAACCGGCAAAACCGTTTTAACCGTAATTCTGGGTATTATTGGCGCTCTTGCTCTTGGAGTCGGCATGTGCTTTGCCATGATCTGGAGCAGCCTTGTCCCGGGCATTCTCATCGGTATGGCAGGCATCCTGCTGCTTATTTGCCTTATTCCAATTTGCAAGGGTCTGAAAAATTAAGGAGGAAAGGTGCTATGAACAAATTTATGAAAACTCAAAAGAAAATTGAAGATAAGTTTACAAACGCCTTTTTAACCCCCGATGCCGCCACTGGGAGAGAGGAGGGGGGCGAAGGCTCCTCCGGAGAAGATTCTTCCCCTAAAGCCTGATTTTAAGAACCTGCAACAAGCGAGGAAGCAATGAAGGAACAGCTCAGAAAATACCATAAACAGTATTTAGGCAATTACCATGATCGGACGATGACCATGACAGCAGGCTCGTTTGCAGTCAATGCGGCCATTGGTGCAGGAAAGCTTATTCTTGGGATAATTTTTTCATCCCCATGGTTTATCCTAACCGCCGTTTATTATTTACTTCTCTGCGCAGCGAGGGGGAATGTTCTGTGGAAGTCAAAACGCATCGCAGTAATTGAGGATCCGATAAAAAGGCTTGACCGGCAGTTTTCCGCCTATCGCCATAGCGGTGCTTTTATTGGCCTCATCGGGGTTTCCTATTTATTTGTCTGCCTTAGGATGTATTTCATCGGGGAATCCGCCCTATACCCGTATTACATTATTTTTGGAGTTGCAGCCGTGGCTTTTTATAAAATCAGTATGGCCATTTACGGTATTGGGATTACCCGCAGGATAAACAATCCTATCCTGTCGTCCATCAAGATGATAGGACTTGTGGATGCCTGTGTTTCCATTGTAGCGGTGCAGTGCGCACTTCTTACAATGGAAAACGCGGCTTCCCCCACAACAAGCAGTGCGCTGCTGGGAATGGCCTGCAGCGTTCTTTTTGTCTCCCTGGGACTTTTCATGCTTTGCAAAAAGAAGAATTATCCCACTCAAGCTTTATGAAGGCTTTTGCAAACAAGATGCAAAGTGCAATAACCGGGCTCCACGGAGAGAATGCCTTCATCCGCATAACCCTGCTCCAAAAACCATTCCAGGTTTCCATTGGGGAATACGCCCA
>JAFADM010000337.1 GCA_023424865.1 Bacillota bacterium
CAGGCATGACTCCTTCAAAAAGAATGCATTATTCGGGAATTGACCGTTTCAGGCTCCTTGCGGCTATACTGGTGGTAGCCATACATACCTCTCCCCTTACGGATGTCAACACTACCGCGGACTTTATTCTGACACGAATCCTGGCCCGTGCTGCAGTTCCCTTTTTCTTTATGGCATCCGGCGCATTCCTTTTTACCGGGCCCGGTAATGAAAAGCGCTCACCGGCAAAGCTTATGAAATTCCTTAAAAGGACGGCCCTCCTCTATGGCATCGCCGCCTTTCTTTACCTACCCCTCAATTTCTATACAGGTACGACAGCGGATTGGCTGCATTTTCCCAGGCTTCTGTCCGATGTGGTATTCAACGGTACCTTTTATCATTTATGGTATCTTCCTGCCGCTATCCTGGGAGCATGCATCGTCTTTATCCTCAGGCGCTTCATAAGTATAAAAACTGCTTTTGGGGTTACACTCCTTCTTTATATAGCCGGACTTCTGGGAGACAGCTACTACGGATTTATTGAGAATATTCCCCTGCTGAGCTTTGTCTACAAGGGCATCTTTCAGATTACCGAATATACCCGTAACGGCCTGTTTTTTGCTCCGATTTTTCTGCTCCTCGGCGCCCTGGCCTTAAACAGCGGCAGGCGCCTTTCCCTCCGGACGAGTCTATGGGGACTGGCTGCTTCCCTTTTTCTTATGCTCACAGAAGGTCTTCTTTTGCATCAGCTTGGTGTTCAGCGTCACGACAGCATGTACATGGCCCTCCCCCTTCTTATGTTTTTCCTGTTTCAGTGCCTGCTGTACCAGAACGGCAAAAGCCCGGCCTTTCTCCGCCCGGTTTCCATGCTTATCTATTTGATTCATCCCGCTGTCATTGTGATTGTAAGAGGATTTGCAAAAGCAACAGGGCTTGAGCCGCTGCTCATTGACAACAGCCTCCTGCACTTTTTTGCAGTGGCCGTCATTTCCTTCTTTGCATCGGCAGCGGCGATTAAGCTTAAAGACTTTCTATCCGGCAAAGCCTCCGCCGTAAAGGGTTTCAGCTCGTAAACCCTGCCCGTCCGGCATTCGGATTTCCTTACCCGGTTATTCATCCTAGATTTGGGGTTCATTCATTTGTTTTTCTTGTAAAAATTGAGCTTTTCGGCTATACTATAGTATCATATTAAATATGAACAATTTCCAATTGAATACAAAGGCAATGAAAAGAAGAGTAAGCCCCTGCAGCTTTTACAGAGAACCCGGGTGCTGAGAACGGGTAAAGAAATGCAAGCGCCGAACATGATCTTGGAGCCGCGCAACCGAAGGCCCTGTGCCCTAGGCTGCGACGGGTGCGCCCGTCATCGCGCTATGCTCTCGGCGGATCCTATTTCGCCCGCAGCAGAAGAGGCACGTACTGTGAGGTACGAGCGAATTTGGGGTGGTATCACGAAGCGCAGGCTCTCGTCCCCGAAAACCAATGTTTTCGGAGAGGAGAGCATTTTTTATACCTTTTTTGAACCAGACCCAATAAAGGAAGGAGTTTTAATATGAAAATATTAATTGGCGGAGCCTGGCCTTATGCCAACGGTTCCCTGCATTTAGGACATCTTGCGGGCCTTTTGCCTGCCGATGTCATCGCCCGGTATTACCGGGCCAAAGGCGACAGTGTTTATTATGTGTCGGGAAGCGACTGCTACGGCACCCCGGTGGCACTGCGGGCCAGACAGGAGAATAAATCCCCGGGTGAAATCAGCGACAGCTATCATGACGAATTCTGCAATTGCTTTGAAAAGCTGGGCTTTAGCTATGACCTTTACAGCAAAACCTCTTCGGAGGAGCATAAGGCCTTTGTAAGGGATTTTCACAGGACAATGTACGAAAAAGATTTAATTTATGAAAAAGAGGCCCCCCAGGCCTATTGTGAGACATGCGGAAAAACCTTAAGCGACAGGTTTGTTGCGGGCAAGTGCCCCCATTGCGGCGAAAAGGCCCGGGGAGATCAATGCGATGCCTGTGGAACAGTACTGGAGCCTGAAAGCCTTATTGAGCCCGTATGCTCCCAATGCGGCGGCACCCCCTGTTTTCGCCAGACCAGGCACCTTTTTATTGCCATTTCAAAGCTTGAAAAGGAATTTACTGAGTATCTCCTGGCCCATTCCGACTGGCGTAAAAATGCTGTTGCCTTTACGAAAAGGTATATTGACGAAGGGTTGAGAGACAGAGCCGTGACGCGGGATTTGGACTGGGGCATCGATGTTCCCAGGGAGGGTTATGAGGACAAGAAAATTTATATCTGGGCTGAAAACGTTCTGGGTTACCTGTCCATGAGCAAGACGGTGGCAGAAAGGCGGGGCGAGGATTACGCCGATTTATGGGGAGAGGACAGCAGGCATTACTATGTCCACGGCAAGGACAATATCCCCTTTCATACCATTATTCTGCCCGCTTTAATGCTGGCTAACGGCGGCAAATGGAAGCTGCCGGACCACATCATCTCCAGCGAATACCTGACTCTGGAGGGCCGTAAAATATCCACCAGCCAGAACTACGCCATATGGGTCAAGGATGTGGCGGACCGTTATAATCCGGATTCCCTGCGCTACTTTATTATTTCCAATGGCCCTGAAAAGCGTGATACGGATTTTTCATGGAGGGAGTTTGTTAACAGCCATAACGGCGAGCTTCTGGGAGCGTATGGTAATTTTGTCAACCGCACACTGGCGTTTATCTATAAATACTTTAACGGGACAGTTCCTGAGGGTACACCGGAAGATACCTTGGAAGAGAAAATCCGCCTTTTGTTCCCGAAGGTGGGCGGGCTCATTGAAAGAGGCAATCTTAAGGAGGCCCTGGACAGTGTTTTTGAGCTTGTGCGCCTGGGAAACAAGTATTTTGATACCGAAAAGCCCTGGGA
>JAFADM010000384.1 GCA_023424865.1 Bacillota bacterium
GGCCATCCTCTTGCCGAATGGAATGTGCCTGCTTATACCAATGCCCTGAGGCAGGAGCTAATCAGCCTGGCAGCCGACTTTAAGACCGTTTTGTCATCGCTTCCGGATTTGGCTTCCACCTTTTCGGAACTGATAAATACCGTAAAGCCCCTTACCTACGGCCGTCTGGGAACTCTGGCAGAGCTCGGGTCGCTTTTTATCAAGCTTGAGCACATGCCCTCGTCCCTTCCCCTTTACGGTGAGCTGGACCTTTTGGGAGAACGTCTGAAAGAAACCTGTCAGAGAGGCCGAACCCGGGACGACGCGGAAAAAGGCCTGCTAACCCGTTTCACTCCCGCCATTCTGGAATTCAATGAATCCGGCGCACGCCAGGCTTTAAAAGCCGCGGATGAAAAATGGTTTCTCCCCAAGCTCCTGGGCAGGCAAAGGGTTCTTAAAGCCCTTCGGGCCAATGCCCTTAAACCGTCGGACATCGAGGGCGACAGTCTTGAGGCTCTTCTTGACGAAATTGCCGTGTACCAGGGCGCTCAACGGGATGTTAAGGAACAGGAAGGGCTTTTCTCACCGCTGTACGGACTTTTGTGGAACGCAGGCCGGGGAGATTGGAATAAGCTGGAGCTGGTTTATACTCAGGCTCTTGCCCTTAATCGGCTGCTTGGAGCCCTTAGCAGCAACGGCTCGGAAAAGCAGGAAAGCCTCCGCCAGGTTGCCCATGAGCTTTTAAGCGATCTTTCAGGATTTCAAAACCGCAGCGCTTCCCTTCTTAAAGGCCTGTCAGAAGGCTTTGTGAAGCTGGAAGCCCTTAAAAAGGTACTTTCCGAAAAAGGCGGTGTTGATTTTGCCCGGCTTACAAATACCGATACGCTCCTTGAAGAGCTTATTCAGGCGGCAGCACGCTGGACAGAAGGCCTCTCGGGCCTTCGAAGCTGGTCTTCCTACCTGGGAGTAAAAGAAAGGCTTAGGGAAGCCGGAATTGCTGAAGCAGCCCTGGCCTATGAGAAGGGACTTCTGACAGAAGCCCAGATTCTTCCCGCCTTTCAACGGGGACTTTTCATGGCCTGTGCCAATGAATGGATAGATAGCGACAGCCGCCTTAATCAATTCAGCGGACCTCTTTTTGAGAATAAGGTTCAGCGCTTTAACGAAATCACCGCAGAATTTGAGCGTCTCACGCAAAACGAGCTTGCAGCCCGGCTTTCAGCCAAGATTCCCGTATTGTCCAGCAATGTGGCCAACTCCTCTGAAATCGGCATTCTGCAAAAGGCCATCCGAAGCGGTGGCCGCATGGTTTCCATACGACGGCTTTTTGACAGCATCCCAAACCTTTTGAGGAAGCTTTGCCCCTGCATGCTCATGAGCCCTATTTCGGTGGCCCAATATTTGGATCCCAAATTTCCGCCCTTTGACCTCATTGTTTTCGACGAAGCTTCCCAGCTTCCTACCTGCGAGGCCGTAGGCGCCATTGCAAGAGGCCGCAACCTCATTGTGGTAGGTGATCCCAAACAGCTTCCTCCCACCAGCTTTTTTAATGTGAACCGGGTGGATGAAGAAAACTTTGAGCAGGAGGATTTGGAGAGCATCCTGGATGACTGCCTGGCTCTTTCCATGCCTCAGGAGCATCTTTTGTGGCATTACCGTTCCCGCCACGAAAGCCTCATTGCCTTTTCCAATATGCACTACTACGAAAACAGGCTCTTTACCTTCCCCTCTCCCAACGATCATATCTCCGAGGTAGTGTTCGTTCCCGTGGAGGGCTATTATGATCGCGGAAAAACCAAGCAGAACCGGGGAGAAGCCCAGGCCGTGGTGGATGAAATTGTCCGGCGGCTTTCCGATCCGGAGCTTCGCAAGCTCAGTATCGGCGTGGTCACCTTCAGCTCCGTTCAGCAAAACCTTATTGACGATCTGCTTCAGGAGGCCTTTGCCAAAAATCCTGAGCTTGAGGAAATAAATACCAACTCCCATGAGCCGCTGTTTATAAAGAACCTTGAAAATGTCCAGGGTGACGAACGGGATGTTATCCTGTTCTCCATTGGCTATGGCCCCGATGAAACCGGAAAGGTTACCTTGAATTTTGGCCCTCTCAACCGGGAGGGCGGCTGGCGCCGGCTCAATGTGGTCGTTTCCCGCGCCCGGCACCGTATGATGGTCTTTTCAGCCCTTCGTCCGGAGCAGCTGGATCTGTCCAAAACTCGCGCTCAGGGCGTGGAAGGTCTTAAGGCCTTTTTGGAGTATGCCCTTCATGGCCGAAGCGCGCTGCCGGCTAAAATCAGTGACGGCATCCCGGAAGCAGGAGCTCTGGAAGGCGCCATTGCCTCTCAAATTGAGGCTATGGGCTACAAGGTACGCACTCATATCGGCCGGTCCCGCTATCGTATCGATATGGGTATTGTTCATCCCAATGAGCCCGGCAAGTATATTCTGGGCATTATGTGCGACGGAAGAAGATACCGGAGCGCCTCCACCTCCAGGGATAGAAACCTTCTCCAGGACAGCGTTCTTAAAACCCTGGGCTGGAACCTGTATCATATCTGGCTTTTGGACTGGTGGGAAAATCCCAAAAAAGAGCTGGATAAGGTTCATGCCGCCGTGATAAAAGCCCTCGAAGCCGAAAAGGCTCAAAAGGAGGCACAGGTAATACCTGACAACACCAAAAACGCGTCCGAAAGGGCTCCGGCATTAGAGGAAAGGGAGTCGGAAAAGGAGAAGCTGCCGGAATTCCGCCCCGATGCCATGGCCTACAGGAGTTTTCCTAAAGCAGACGCTGCCTCCTTTGCCCTTCCGGAAACGGAAAGCTACCGCGAATGCCCCCTGGCACCCGTTGACGGAGGTGTGGAGGAGTTTTGTCAAACCCAAAACACGCGCTTGATTTTGTTTCAAATGGAGCAGGTCATGAAGCAGGAAGCTCCTCTCAGCAAGAACCTTATGCTCAGAAGGCTTCTTAACGCCTGGGGAATCACACGTTCGGGTGCCCGTCTGGAACGACGGTTCAGTGAGCTTCTGCCCCTTCTGAATCCCCTATATACCGAAAGCGGAGGAAATGTTTTCTTATGGGATAAGAACCGGCCTCCTCAGGACTACGTTACCTTCCGTACACCGGCGGATGAAGAAAGCCGCCGCAACATGGAGGATATTCCCTCAGAGGAAGTTGCAGGAGCCGTCAAATACGTGCTGGATATACAGATGAGTTTGTCCCGGAGTGATTTGCTTCGTGAGGTATTCAAGCTTTTTGGCTTTTCCAGGCTGAGTCCCGCCATGGAGGAAGTCATTGAAAAAGGCATAGACAAAGCCCTTGAAAAGGGCTTTGTCACCGCCGATGACTCGGGAAGAATTGCAATAAAGGCACAATAGAAAACCTTATGCCATTAAGTCACTTTAAGATGCTTCAAGATACTTCAAATACTTCAAGATACTTCAAATACTTCAAGATACTTTAAATACTTTAATATTTTAATACTTTAAGATGCTTTAAGACACATAAGACACTTTAATTAAGACTTTAAGCCGGCCTGCTTCAAAACACCGTCAAGGTATTCTGCGCTGGCGAGGAGCTTATTAAGCTCATCCTCCGAGAGGGGAATTTCAAGCTTTCTGCTGACACCCTCGCAGGTAACCACACAAGGCAGGCTGAGAGCGATGTCTTTAATACCATATTGACCGTCCAGAGTAGTAGAAACAGGCAGTACGCTGAGCTCATTCAACAAAATGGCTTTTACCAGGCGGCTTATACTGCCTGCAATACCATAATTGGTAAAGCCCTTTGACATAATGATTTCCTGGCCTACCGTCTTAACGGTATGAAGTACCTCGTCACAGTCAAAGGCCACATCCATACCCAGGGTTTTATTAAAATCGGAAAGAGGGATGCCTGCAATATTAACCGAACTCCAGGTTGCAAACGCGGTTTCACCATGCTCTCCCAGCACATAGCCATGAACATTTTTGGTATCCACCAGATAAGCCTTGGCAATGATTCTGCGCAGACGCGCCGTGTCCAAAAGCGTACCCGTTCCAATAATCTGATTTCTGGGATAATCAAAATGGTTCTGAGCCAGATAGGTAATAATGTCCACAGGATTGGTGACCATAATGAGTATGGCGTCGGTGGTGTATTTCATGATGGCGTTCATAATTGTTTTAACAACACCGATGTTTTTGTCCGCCAAAAGAATTCTATCCAGCTTTTCAC
>JAFADM010000406.1 GCA_023424865.1 Bacillota bacterium
GCCAGACGTACGCTGAACACCAGCACCTTATTGGAAAAGCCGTGGACAGCCACCGCCTTGCCCTTTTTCATGACCTTATAGCCATATTCGGCCACCTCTTTGGCTCCTGCTACCTTAAGGGATTTAAACAGCATGGATTCTTCCAAATTGGCCACCTCAACAAAGCCGGTGTTGGTGGGACCGGGACAAAGAGCGGTAACGGTGACACCCGTTCCCTGGGTTTCTTTATGCAGGGCTTCTGAGAAGGAGAGAACAAAGGCTTTGGATGCATAATATAAAGACATGTAGGGTCCGGGCTGGAATGCGGCTATGGAGGCGATATTGAGTATCCTCCCCTTTTTCCGCTTAATCATGGGTCCAAGAATCAAATGTGTCAGATGAGCCAGGCTCATAATATTAAGGTTCAAAAGCTCCTGGCCCTTTTCCCATTTCGTATGAATATACTCACCGAAATCTCCCATGCCTGCGTTGTTTACCAGATAGTCCACGGAAATGCCTCTTTCCACAAGCCTGTGGTACAGGCCTGTTCTAAAGCCTTCATTGGTGAGATCCCCCGGCATAAGAAGGACCTCTCCCCCTTTATCCTCCAGTTCCTTTTTTATGGCGGCAAGCTTGCTTTCGTTTCTTGCTACCAGGACAAGACTTATTCCGTCAGCGGCCATGAGCCTGGCAAGTTCAAGACCGATTCCCCCTGAAGCACCTGTAATCAGAGCAGTTTCCTTCATATTTAACCCATCCTTTCCCTATGCCGGCTTCATGCCGGTTATCTTATCCAACAGCAGCGGATTTCTCCGTTTTGCCGCAGGCTTTCTCAGGCTTCGTTTTAATTATGGGTCCAATTTGAGCTAAAACCATTCCTGAAAGCATAAGTAGGCAGGCTACGCCACTTCTGGCGGTAAGCCCCTCATTTAAAAGCAGAAAGCCTCCAAGCGTGGCAAAGAGCGACTCCATGCTTAGGATAATGGCGGCAGGAGCCGGATCCACGTTTTTTTGAGCCACAGCCTGAAGCGTGTAGGCAATTCCCACAGAGCAAAACCCCCCGTAGGCAATGGGGAGGGCTGCCTGATAAATGGCTTCCAGACTAATGTTCTCCAGAAGAACGGCAAGAAGCAGGCTTAAAACGGAGCAGGTGAAAAATTGGTACACCGACAGCTTAAGTACTTCCACCCGACGTGCCGCATAATCGATTAAAAGAATATGAATGGCCCAGAAAAAGGCCCCTATTATCTCGTACAGATCACTTACAGCTATGGTTAAATCCTTTGTGACACAAAGGAGAAACAATCCGGTGAGAGCCAGTACCGCGCTTAGCCAAACGATAGCGCCTACCTTCTTTTTTATAAAAAGGCCAAGAAGCGGTACAAGAATAATGTAAAGGCCTGTAATAAATGCCGCCTTTCCCGATGAGGTTTCCACCATACCCATCTGCTGAAAGGTGGACGCCAGAAACAAAACCGTCCCTGCCATCAAACCGGCCAGGAGAGCGAATTTCTTTCCCTTTTTATCGGGCTGGGCACCAATGGTTCCATTTCCTTGAGTATCGCCTGCCGGGCCTTCCTTTCTGCGACGTTCAAAATAGTATCTTCCTAAAAGAAGAGGAACAAGGGATACCCCTCCCAGAAAAAAGCGTATGCCGTTGAATGTAAAGGGCCCCAGATAACGGGCTCCAACCCTCTGAGCCACAAAGGCAAACCCCCATATTGCCGCCGTAAGCAAAAGCAAAACGAAGGACAGCCATGTTCTTCCTTTCATTTGAATCCTCCGATAAAGGGACCCCTAAATCGTATCTTGTGCTTGTCCCGATCCCATTGCACTTATTTTACGCATCTTCCTTCCAGACTGCAATAGGAAATAAACCGGGCATTCTAAGAGTAAACCAGGGCAATAAACGTCCAAAGCGCTATGTTAATGATAAATTAAGGTTTTCCCGCTGAAAATGTGATATAATAACTATCGCGTTTAATGCCGTGCCAAAGATTGGGTTACCCACCCGATCCCAGTTTAAAAATCAGGAGGTTTCGAATGGACAAAAAAGGCGGCAACCCGAACCGGCCGGTTCCTGCAAAGCCGGATGCAGCCCCAGGAAAAAGCGTAAAACAAAAACGTACACCTCTGCGTATAGCAGTTAGAATTTTTGGTATCCTCGCCCTCGTAGTCCTGGCCCTCGTTTTTATAGTAGGCGCCAGCGCAGCAGGCTTGGTTGCCGGAGGCGTTTACGGCATCATTCAAACAGCACCGCTTATTAGCGCCGACGATCTTCGCATCACCAATCTTAATTCCTATGTTTATGATGCGGAAGGAAATGTCATAGCGGAATTAAAGAAGGAAGAAAACAGAGTCTGGATTAATTTCGATGAAATTCCGCCCATGCTTATTGATGCCTATGTGGCTGTGGAGGACAAGCGTTTCTTCGAGCATGAGGGTATTGATTACACCCGTATTGCCAACGCAGGCCTCGAATTTATTCAGCATTTATTTAATCCCGATGTGGATATTTCAGGCGGAAGCACCATTACACAGCAGCTCATAAAGAACCTGACCAAAAACACTCAGGTTACCCTTACAAGAAAAATCGGAGAACAATGGCAGGCTCTCAATCTTGAAAAGAATTTAACAAAAAATGAAATTCTTACCTATTACCTTAACGTCGTACCTATGGGCCATACCTTCTACGGTATTGAAACCGCTGCCAAGGGCTATTATGGCAAGGACGTGCGGGATCTTTCCCTGGCGGAATGTGCCAGTCTTGCAGGTATTACCAACTGGCCCACCAAGTACATGCCCATTAATGAGAAGAATATTGAAGCCAATTTGACACGTACAAAAAGCACCTTGAAGCTTATGCTGGAGCAGGAAAAAATAACACAGGCGGAATATGACGAAGCTATTTCTGAAAAAATTGCCTTCACATACAATCCTGAAGCCGGTAAAGTGATTCAAACCAGCAATCAGTCCTATTTCGTGGACGAAGCCATCAAAAGCGTCAAGCAGGGGCTTATGAAGGAGCGCGGCTACAGTGAGGACGCAGCCATTAATATCATTTATAACAATGGCCTTCATATTTACACCACCATGCAGCCCAACGTACAATCGGCTCTGGAAGAGGTTTATACCGATCCTGAGTACTTCACGGATAAAAACCCCTACACCGATGATCTGCCTCAGAGCGCCATGGTCATTATTGATCCGGAAACCGGATATGTCCGGGGTATTTACGGCGGCCGGGGCGCAAAGGAAGGCAGTGTATTCAACAGGGCAACCCAGGCTCAGCGTTCCCCAGGCTCTTCCATTAAACCGCTGGTGGTATATGGCCCCGGTCTGGATACCCGTAAAATAACGGCTGCAACAGTCGTGGATGATGTAAAGCAGTACCTCAACGAAAAGACGCCGGATAAGGAATGGCCGCGAAATGTTGAAGTTAAGAATTTCGGATTAACAGGTGTCCGAGAGGGTATTGTTGATTCCCGAAATGTTGTTGCCGCATTGATTTTAAAGAATTACGTCGGCGTCAATACAGGCCTTGATTATCTGGCCAAGCTGGGTATGGACCGCAAGGATGAGCAGTATCTCTCCATTGCCATGGGCGGCTTCAGTAAGCAAATGACACCCTTGGAAATGGGGGCCGCTTACACCAGCCTTGCCAACAAGGGTGTTTACACCCAGCCTATTTTCTATACGGAAGTAAGAGATTCCAACGATAAAGTCATTCTTTCCAGCGCACCCGTACGTACCCAGGTGTTTTCCGAGCAGTCCACCTTTATTCTGGACAACATCCTGGAAGAAGTGGTAAAGAGCGGTACAGCCGCCTCCTATGGTTACGGTACAATTAAATATACAGAGAAATACACGGATAACGGTAAAGAAAAGGAACGTACCGTTGTTATTCCTTCGGCGGGCAAAACAGGAACCAGTGACGAATCCAAGGATAAATGGTTTTGCGGCTTTACCACACATTACGTCGGAGTTACCTGGTACGGTTATGATACCCCCGTATCCATGACCTACAAGGGAAGCGCTGAAAACTACGGTGCATTGAAAATCTGGAACGCCGTTATGAACAAGATTCACGTTGGGCTTGAAGCTGAGCCCATTAATGAATCCGTTCCTCCCGGAATTGTCAAGCGCACCATTTGTATTGATTCGGGTAAAATAGCTACGGATTTGTGCAAGCAGGATCCAAGAGGTTCACGAGTACGCGAGGAGTACTTTATTGAAGGTACTGAACCGGGCTACAGCGATACCTGCACCGTCCACATAAAGGCAACGGTGTGTACCGAAAGCCACGATGCTTTGGGAAGAGCCCTTCTGGCCAATGAATATTGTCCCGAAGGAACCACCAAGGAAATTGTTGCCATTAAACGCCCTGTGGAGTACAAGCCCAAGTTTCCCAACGATGCTTATCCTGCGGATGCCATTTATGAACTGCCGGAAGGCGAATACTGCACGGTTCATGGCTCACACAATGTGATCATCCCCCCTATTTCCACCCAGATTCCAACTCCTGACCCGGGGCAGAACGGTACACCCACGCCTACCCCTACACCAACTCCAACACCGGAAGGGACGATTATACCACCGGTTGAAGAAGATATCGGTGAAGCTATTCAGAATTAGCATTAACGGCTTATTAAAGAAGTCTCATTAATTTATGAAATCCCATGTAAAGAAGGCCGCCTGGTTCACAGGTGGCCTTTTTAAATCCTTTAGATTTTTTTAGCTTATACTTTCCGCTTAATTAACTTGTGCTTTCAGCTTGAAATCCATTATTCACTCTTAAGAATCAGACTCTTTATAACAGAATCTCATACGGAAAAGTAAAACGGGTTTTCTATCTGGTCAATATTAAATACTCTTTTTGCCATACGCCACATGGCTTTGGCGTGAATGCGATCATGCCAAACAAACCTGCGGCACACCTTTCTAAGTGACCACCGCTCTCCATAGCTTCCATCAAATACTCCATTTACCAAGAAATCCCCGTTTTGCTCCAAGGCTTCAAAACCCAACCTTCTGCAGGTTAGAATATCCGGCTCATTACTTGCCGGAATCCCAATTTCGCCGAAGTAATAAGCATTCACGCTCTTGGTGTGTGCATACATTTCAGCTGCCGTCACAGGTGTCTCACCGTAGAAGGTTTTGCGGCGCAAAAGGCAGGTACTGTTTTTGTCGGGAATGGAATCATACAGGGTCTGAAAGCTTTTGGCAGACTTCAGGGCCAGGGTTTTTAGCGTAATGTATTCCTCCAGCTTCAAAGGGGATTTTTCGCTGTCAAAAAGCACATCCGAATCGGCGTCGCAGATATTTAGACCGGAGATGTGCTCACTGCTCATTTCACATTCCAGGGGCATTTCAGCCAGTGTATTGTCGTCACGCCACAGGACATAGGACCTAATCTCATCCTCAAACTTTGCCAGAGCCTCATGCTTACTTTCCCCCCGGACAAATGCACCTGTAAAATTCTCGGCATAAATAAGCGAATCATCACCATTATGCTCCCATATGTATCTTACCTTCATTTCCGTTCCTCCAGTTAAGGCCCATAACCTTGTTCATTTACAATAAAAGAGGAAGGCAAAACCTCCCCCTTAGAATAAAAATTCCAGCTCATGTAACCTTGACATTTACTCCACTACAACACCCTTTTTAAGGATAATATTGGCATATAAGGCTCTCTCACCGGTTGCAACCACTGCATAGGCGTTTTTTGCCTGCTCATAAAAATCAAAGCGTTCAATATACTTAATTTTATCATTTCCTGGTTCATATTGGGCTAAAACCGCCTTATAGGTATCCCAGATAACCGGCTTCACCGGATCGCCGGGAACAACTGCCATAAGCGCAGCCTGGGCATCAGCGTAAGAATCCAGGGGCAGGAATTTCATGATAGCTTCCAAAAGCTCGGGCACGCCATGGCCGTCACAACGGACGAGCCTTTTGGCACAGGTGCTGGATGGAAAATTGCCGTCGGCCAAAACAATTTCATCCCCATGACCCATTTCCATAAGAATTTTTACCAGTTCAGGCGGCAGAATAGCCGGAATCCCTTTTAACATTTGTGTTTCCTCCTTGTATCGGTAAAATGCGGACTGTTCTAATCACTAACATAGCAGCTTGCAAAACATTTGTCTATTTATTCTTCTGGCCTTCTCACAGGCTTTGGGCCAAAGAACTGATAATAATAACACAAAATACCGCCGTTAAAAAGCTTTCTGTTTTTGTCCGCCTTACGGCCAAAATATTTCTCAAACTCAGTATCCGAATTAATCACGTAATAGGACCAGGTGTCCAGCCGACTGCTGCTCTTTCCCAGAGCTTCGTAAACATCGTGATTTTCCTTCTTCTCCCCTATACGCTCGCCGTAAGGCGGGTTCGTTATAACAAAGCCGTATTTATCCTTTGAAGAAAGCTCCCGGACATCCCTGGTCTGAAGATGAAGAGCTTTTTCCACGCCAGCCTGCCGGGCATGGTATTGTGCCATACTGATAGCATTGGGATCACTATCGTAGCCTTGAATTTTTATTTCCTCCGGAAGGCGGATGGCTGCCCTGGCCTCATTAAGCGCCTTGTACCAGATTTCTCTGGGGATGACGGGCCACTCCTGAGAATCAAAATCCCTATCCAGTCCCGGAGCCTTGTTCATGGCAATGAGCGCAGCTTCCACCGGGATGGTGCCGGAGCCGCAGAAGGGATCAATAAGAAATTTTCCAGGAGACCAGCGGCTGATAAGGAGGAGTGCGGCTGCCAGAGTTTCCTTAATAGGCGCCGAATGGCTCAGGCTTCGGTAGCCTCTTTTATGAAGTCCCGCACCGGAGGTATCCAGCGCAATAGTGACCCTGTCCTTCTGGATACTGAATTCAATATGATGACGGGCACCGGTTTCAGGGAAGGTCTGAAGGCCATAAACACCCTTCAGCTTTTCCACCACCGCTTTTTTAATGATGGACTGGCAGTCGGATATACTCATGAGGGTGGATTTCACGCAATTTCCCGTTACGGGAAACTCGGCGTCCTTTGGAAGCCATTGCTCCCAGGGAAGGGCTTTAACCTGCTCAAACAAATCGTTAAAGGTAGTAGCCGTGAATTCCCCAATGAGAATATAAACCCTGGCAGCGGAACGGAGCCATAAATTAGTGCGGCAGATAGCCTCAAAATCCCCTGTAAAATGGATTTTACCGTTATCTGTAGCTGCATCTCCATATCCCAGGTAATTTAGTTCCCTCGCCACTACTGATTCAACACCAAAGGCTGCGGTAGCATATAGTTTTAATTTTTTCCCGGTGCTTTCAACGGGCTTCGATGTATTACTCAAAATTCTGCTTTCCTTCCTGTTTTCATCTCTATGTTTAAATAATGTTTTACTTTAAACCGCAAATACGGTACTTGTATGCTATTCCTGATTAATGAAAAACCGAATTCCCCAGAAATTCCCTCAATATAGAATTTTGAGGAACAAGCTCCGAAGAGGCAGTTACAAAATAGCCTAAGAACTCAATAAGACGTCTTGCCTCAGAATACTGGGGCAATTCCCGGTCAATAGCCTGAAGCAGGGGCAAAGCCAGAGGCTTTAGCATAACCAGCTCGTAGATCAGGGAGGAATTAAACATAACGTCCGCCTCCTCCTGATAGGGAAAGATATTCCGCTCCTCGCCTCTTCTCACCGAGGGCCAGAGCTCCAGAGTGCGTGGTGCAGTGATTCCACGGGTGCGGTTATCTCTCACCATACGTCGAAGAAGCCTTAAATCCGTTGTTGGAATACGGTTGTGACGATCAATACGCATGGAGGTGATGGCGCTGATATAAATTTTAAATTTACTTTCCTCCGGAACTTCCCAGGTCATATTGGGATTAAGGGCATGAATTCCCTCTACAACGAGCACATCGTCTTCATGCAGACGCATTTTACGGCCGGTATATTCCCTCATGCCGGTCTGAAAGTTGTAGGAAGGCACCTCCACCTCTTCACCCCGAATGAGCCGGTTCAGGTTGTGATTCAGAAGGCCCAGGTCCACCGTATGGAGAGCCTCATAATCGGGCTTTCCTTCCTCGTCCAGGGGGGTACGGGTTTTATCCACAAAATAATCGTCCACAGAGATGTTAACCGGAATCAGCCCGTTAACCCGAAGCTGTATGGAAAGCCTCTGAGCAAAGGTGGTCTTCCCCGATGAGGAAGGTCCGGCAATTAAAATCACCTTCTTTGATGGATCCTGCTTTATCTTATCCGCAAAGCTGGCAATCTTCTTTTCATGGAGAGCTTCTGAGATAAGAATAAACTCTTTAAGCCTGTTTTCCTCAACGATGGTGTTAAGCTTACCCACATCATCCACGCCCAGAATGCGTATCCAGTTACTGTATTCATTAAACACCGTGAAAAGCTTCTGAGGGATGGAAAGATCGGAAAGCTTCTCCGGATGCTCTCTTTTGGGAGTCATAAGCACCAGGCCGTCATGCTCTGCCTCCAGGCCGAAAAGCTTCAGATACCCTGTAGACGGAACCATATAGCCGTAAAAGTAATCCTCCATATCGTCAAGAACGTAAAGAGTTACATATTCCTTCTCCCTGTAGGCAATAGCCCGGTATCTGTCTTCCCGCCCGCTTTTTAAAAAAATCTCTCTGGCCTCGTTGATGGATACAATGGATTTTTGAAAGGGCAGGTTAAGCGCAGCAAGCTCCTCCATTCTTTTTTTTATCTTGAGGGCTTCTTCCGAGGTCACCTTATGGTTTAAAAGCTCAAAGAAAATACCCTTTCTGACAGAGTGACGTATTTGGATATCCTCTCCTGGAAAAAGATCGTGAACAGCCTTTATAAGTAAAAATTTAAGACTCCTCTGATATATTCGAATGCCGTCATCACTTTTCAAGTCAACAAAGGCAATGCGGCAGGGTTCTGATATTTCATAGGTTAATTCCTTAACTTCATTATCTACCCTGGCAGCCACAACAAGCGTCTTGTTTGTCCCGGCAAGGCTTAAAAGGGATTCAAGGCTTGTTCCGGGAGTGACAGCTAATTCTTTTCCTTCGACATTAACAATAATTTTAGTTTCCATTCTCTATCTCTCCTTTAAAAGCACTATACTGTCCGCAGGTTGAACGAGGCAGCAGGATTCAATGATTCCTTCATTTTCCATGCGTCCTCATCAATCATTATATAGGATGTCACACATAGTGGCAAACTATATCAAATTTACCCGCGAGCGGGCATTTTCATGCCTAATCCTCACACTTTTCAACGCTTGTACATACACTATAGCAGAAACAAGCATGGAGGTACCCTTATGCTGGATAATTTCAAACAGGATATGATGAAGATGGATAATATGAATCCAAACAGCCAGAAACCCTCTTCAAACAAGCAGGAGAATCCCTATATGAATTGGGGCAAGCCTGAAACTGTCATGCCTGAAAACGCTAATCTCAATTGGGTTAAGCCGGAAGGCAAAAAGCCGGAAAATGCCAATGTGAGTCAAAATTTACTCCAAAACGTGAATCAGATTTTTAATCAGGCTAAGCCTCAGGTCGTTTCTCCTCAGACAAACAAACCGGAGAATGTTATGCCACAGGCCACCAAACCCAATATTGTGTTGCCGGAGTCCACAAAGCCTAACGCTAATATTGTTTCACCGGAGTCCACCAAACCCAACATGAATATTGTTTCTCCCCAATCCACCAAGCCCAATATGAACATTGTTTCTCCGGAAGCCACAAAGCCCAACATGAACATTGTTTCTCCGGAAGCCACAAAGCCCAATGAAAATGTCCGCGGCGATAATGCCAGGGTTGAAGGACTTAAAATTACAACCATCTATTCAGGAAACAATTGTACGGGTGATCCCATCCTCATTCCCGTTATGCCTGTTAAGCCACAGCTTGCCACAGCTTATGTACCCTATCAAACCTACCAAAGAATTTTCTCCCCGCAGGAAGCGCTTAAGCAGGGGACTGCATTTCCGGATCTCGTGAAATAAGTATGATGGAGGTGGTTTGGAATGGATGAACAAACCGCGT
>JAFADM010000614.1 GCA_023424865.1 Bacillota bacterium
CCGGCTGACCCTGCGTGTCCGACTTAAATTGACAGCTATTGCTATTTCCTATTGTATCAGAGTGTCAGTTCGCTTTGTACTGTTGGTTTACCTCTTCGATGACCTTGCTGCCGCCCTGCTTGGCCCAATTGTCCCAGGCAGCCTGAAGACCGGCTTCGTCAATCTGGCCGCAAATATACTGAATACGGGCGTCCTTAAGGATCTGATCCAGGTTGGCACCGTTTGCCGCATAGGTGGGGGAATTAACCAGAAATCCGCCGGCAGGATTAAATACGGCGTAGGGCACGTTGGCTTCCTTAACCTCGTTTTCCTTAGCCCGTGCTTCCTCCAGCTCCAATACCGGGTTGGTGGAGGCCAGGTTGGGGATATAGGCAATAAGCTGATTGGCGCCGTACTGAGCCCGCTGCTCGGCTTTCTTGGTAGTGTCGTTCATGACCACCTTGCCGTTTTCAAGCGTATACCCGTCGTCACGGCCTTCCATACCGTAGTCGGCAAGCACCAGCATTTCGTTGTCATTCATTTTATCAAGAAGATTGAGGCAGGCAGCCACATCTTCTTCCGTCTTAGCGGCCTTGGTTATGGCAAAGAAGCCGTTCATTCCGGAGGTAGCCATAATAACAGGGGTGTCGCCCTCGTTTTTGGACAGGGCGCCGGCAAGCTGCATACTGGCTATGCCTTCACCGGTAACCGCTGGGATGTTGTTCTGAACAAAGTAGTCCCATACACGGCGGGCATCGTCCACAACGCTTATAAGTATGCCGCATTCCCCGTTTTTAACTGTGTCGGACCATACGCTGGAATCCCGAACAGGCCAATCCTGATAAATCAGGTTTTCCTCATACATTTTGCGCACCCAGTCGGCCGCTTCCTTGTACTCGGCAGTCAGGTGGCTGGGGATGAGCTGGCCGTCCCTTTCAACCCAGTCATTTCCGGCGCCGAACCAGGTGGTGATGATTTTCAGCGGATCCTCCGTTTTGCAAAGGGAAATGCCATAGGTATCCCGTTTGCCATTGCCGTCCGGATCCAATTCTGAAAAAGCCTTACACATATTATACAGATCTTCCAGGGTTTTGGGCTCGGAAAGTCCCAGCTTGTCCGCCCAGTCCTTGCGGTAGCCGAAGCCGTTGCGGCCAATAGGCCGGGCGCGGTAAATGCCTATGAGCTTTCCGTCCACCGTAATAAGCTTGTTGACATTTTCATTGCTCCGGCTTAAGTTGGGGTATTTGGAGGCATCGGATATATAGCCGCTTAAATCCACGAAGGCACCGGCATTGGCGGCCTGCACCACGGTGGCGTTGAGGGTGGGAACGGTGAGGATCATGGGCATATTGTCGGCAGCCATAAGAGTTACTCCCAGCTTCTCATCATAGCTGTCCACCGGAACCCAGGTAAACTCAATATTGGTGTTGGTGTACTCCTCGATTTGTTTAATAACAAGATCCGCACCCTCCGCCGAAAAGGGGGTTGTGGTGTAGGAAATGCCCATTAAGGTAACTGTGGGGCGCTCACCGCCGGAACTTGCAGGTGTCTGGGAAGCATTACCTGTAGGAGTGCCCCCGGACTGTGGGGTTCCCCCGCAGCCCGCAAGTGTTCCTGTTAAGAGTATTGCCGCAAGAAATGCGGAAAGAAGCCTCTTCCTTTGCATAGATAAAATTCCTCCTTGAAATAGTGTTTATTTACAGGCGGCGCAATACCGCCATAAATAACGGTCAGCCTTTCACTGCGCCAACCATGACGCCCTTGGTGAAGAATCGCTGGACAAAAGGGTAAACGACAAGGATCGGAACGGTTGCAACCACCGTGGTGGCCATTTTAACAGCCTTTTCCGGCGGTGCGCCGAAAAGCCCGTAATCCATATCAATGCCCTCGGCGTTGATGCTGCCGGCCAGCAATACGATTTTGCGCAGTACCACCTGTACCACCTCCTTGGCCGGATCGCTGATGTAGAGCATGGCGTTGAAGTAATCGTTCCAGAAGCCTACCGCGTAAAACAGGGAAATGGAGGCGATGGCGGGCAGGGAAAGTGGAAGAATGATACGTATAAAAATACCCAGATCATTATACCCATCCAAGGTGGCGGCCTCCTCCAGCTCCTTTGGAATGCCCTGGAAGAAATTCTTAAGTATAACCATATTAAAGGCGTTTAATGCCCCCGGCAGCACCAGGGAGCCAAAGCTGTTGGTAAGTCCCAGCTTCTGTACCACAAGGTAAGTGGGGATCATACCTCCGGAGAAAACCATGGTGATAATAACCAGGTTAAGAAGCACATTCCTTCCGCGAAAATCCCCCCGGCTCAAGGGATAGGCAAAGGTGCAGGTGCAGAACATGGCGATAAGTGTTCCCAGAAGTGTGACAAGCACCGAGTTTTTAAGGCCCTTGAACACTTCGCCTGTTTCCAGGATGTAACGGTAGGCATTTAGGGAAATATCCTTTGGTATGAGGAAGAACGGCTGCTCGGTTAATTGCCGCTCGGTGGCCAAAGATCCGGCTACCACATACAGAAAGGGCAGAATGGTGGAAACGGCAAAGACCCCGACAAACAGATAAATCAATACTTGTACGCTATTATAGCCTAAGCCCTCGTTAATGGCATTTCTCTTTTTTAGCTGCATGGTTGACCCCCTAGTTAGTAAATTCCGCTTTCACCGCTCTTTTTGGCAATCCAGTTGGCTGAAAGCACCATAAGCATTCCGACAAAGGATTTAAACAGGCCCACCGCCGTGGCATAGGAATACTGGCCCTGCTTGATTCCCCGGGTGTAAACATAGGTGTCGAACACCTCGGCGGTGCTGATGTTGAGGGAATTCTGCATGAGGAAAATCTGCTCGTAGCCGGTGTTCAGTATGGATCCTACCCGAAGAATGAGCATAATGATGATTGTTCCCCGTATAGCGGGCAGGGTGATATGCCACATCAGGCGCCAGCGCCCTGCTCCGTCGATTTTCCCGGCCTCGTACAGCTCCATGTCCACGCCAGACAGGGCCGCAAGAAAGACAATGGTACCGTAGCCGGTTTCCTTCCATATGGTCTGGCCCACAATCATCCCCCTGAAATTGGAGGGAGACGCCAGAAAATCCACAGGGGTATCGCGAAACAGCATGAGAAACTGGTTGATAAGCCCGTCGTTGATATTAAAAAGGGTATAGGTGAGGCTGGCGATAATCACATAGGAAATAAAATGAGGGATATAGACAAGGGTTTGGCTGACCCTTTTGTACCAGGAGCTGCGGATTTCGTTAAGCATCAGAGCCAGGATTATGGGCGCAGGAAAATAGAAAATCAAATTCAAAAAGGAAATAGCCAGAGTATTAATGAACAGGCGGAGAAAATCGGGACTCATAAACAGGTTTTGGAAGTGGTAAAGACCAACAAATTTACTTTCCAGAAAGCCCAGAAAGGGACTAAAGTTCTGAAAAGCAATAACGATACCTGCCATGGGGATATAACGAAAAACGATAAGATAGATAAGCCCGGGCAAAACCATAACATACAGCCAGGGGTGCGCCTTGACGTATGACAAAAAGGATTGCTTCAGAGGTACTGCTTTTACATTTCTTTCAACGGACAGTGCGGCCTTTTCCATTAAGACGATTTCCTCCTCAATGATTTAATAACCAATTAAGAACAGGTCATTTTAAGAATTTATCATTATAGACAATAAAGGATTTGGCGCAGCGGTGATTTTTGATATTACAAACATTAACACCGGGGTACGTCTTTTTCAATAATCAATATATCGCATGGATTATTATGGCGAAAATGGCGTGGTGAAACGGTTTAGGGGTGATCGCGTCAAGGGCGGAGCACCGCTAAATACTCTGAATCTCTCATTGAAAGATTTTGATTATCGGAAGATGATTAGGAGAAAAAAGTTAATAAGGGTTTAATTTACGCTGTTTATTAAGCATTCACCGGGGTGTGCCCGAGTCCTTGCGAAACCGGCCGGGAGTGGCTCCCTTGTGTTTGACGAAAAAGCGGATGAAATTCTGGGCGTTGGTGTATCCGAGAATTTCGGCTATTTCGGATACGGGTAGGGAGGTGTTGAGAAGCATGTCCTCCGCCATGGAAAGCTTTTCTTCGGAAACGAAATCGGTAAAATTCATTCCTTTTTTATTTTTCAGTACCCGCCAGACATAGCTGGGATGATAGCCGAGCCTGTCGGCGCATTCTGTCAGAGTAATATCGCCCCGGGTTTCCTTGACAAGCTGGGCAATGCGATCAAAGATTTCAGGCGATGCACTTGTACGGAACTGCTCCAGGGACTTAATAACCGGGAGGATGACCTTAGCCCTGAGAAAACCCTTTAGGGTGTCGGGGGTGTAGCACTGTGCGGCTTGTATGAAAAGGCTTTCCTCTTCGTTTTCATAAATCGTGTTGACCGATAAGCCTGCGTTTGCCGCCACCATAAGTACGGCAACGAGAAAACGGTTGAGCTCAAAGCCCTGCTTGTGAAATGAAATACCTTTTTCCCTGAGATTGTCGATAAAGCGGTCGGAGACGTGGCAGGCATTTTCGTAATCCAGCTGGTCGATGAATTTTTGTATTTCTTTTTCCAGAAGAAGATCATAGCCGGTACTGGCCCCCATGCTGGAGGAGATATCGTTATAAAAAAGAAGCTGGTTTTGCGGTTGTTCCTTTTCAGTAGGAACGGTACGTTTAATGGCCTCCACACTTTCGTTAAAAGCGGTGCGAAGACGGGTCAAATCCTCAAACGCACGGCTGACGCCCATTGACAGCCCGCAGTCGTAATGAGTCCGGGTGTATGCGGTTAATATCTCGTAAGCTGTGGAAATGGTTTCATCCAGCGCGGTTTCACTTTGCCCCGCCAGAAGGAATACAATGACATTGCCGGTGCTGACCGGGGGCATAAGCAATAAAGGCTTAAGCTCCGGAGGCGGGTTTTCAATAAGGGCAAGGCGAAGTGCGTCACGATTAAGCGGCTCGTCTTTGGCGCCGTCAAAAAACAAATTGACAGATAATATACAGTAGAAGGCGTATTCAGGTATTTCAAAATAAGTGAAATTCTGCTTTATCTGCTCAGCCCCAAGCTCACCCCGCAGCATCCGCATGAGGAAAAAGTCGATAAGGGCTTTCTTTTGAGAGTGTACGAGAAGCTCCAGCTCTTCCTTTTTTTCATTGAGCTGCACCATGCTGTGTTCGATATATTCGAACTCACTGCCCCACTTTTCCGAGCTGATGGTTTGCTTCATGTAGCTAACAAGCTGGGAAACCGGCCTGTAAAGCTGCTTTGTTCTTATATGGCTGAATAAGAGAAGAATGAGAATAGTGAAAAAGAGAACCGCCGTCAGTGTCAGAATACGATCAGCTCCGTCAAAAACAAGATTTTGATTGTACCCGATAAAGTAAACCAGGCCGTGGAGCTCGGAGGTGGTTCTGGCTACACGCAGCGTTTGGTTGCTGTCCAAGGCGACTTTTTCCACAGAAGAGCTCTGAGAAAGCTTTTCAAATTGTTCTGCGCAATAGGCGGCCATAGCGGCGTCATTCTCATAAAAGACACCGCCGTTTTGATCCATTATCACCACACTGTAATCGAGTATGTAACGTCGCATGAACTGGTAAACCCTCTGGGTATTGAGCTTTACAAGCATGACGCTGTTGGTGGAGGTGCTGAGTACGGGAAAGCGCAGCAGCAGCTGATAGCCTGAAAGATCAAGGTATTTGCTTTCGAATTCCTTTGGGGCCTCTTTAAGATGATTTACCCAGGTATAGCGCAGGAGCGGATCGGTTTCCGTTTCCAGAAGCGCGTTCAGCTCCTTTTGATTTTTTATATCTTCATAGGGGTACATGCCCTTACTGGAAAGAACCCAGCCGCTGGATTTGCTTATAAAGCCGTAGCCCTCAATATATTCGATAAACTGGGGGGATCCCCGGAGAAGCTCGTCCGCCTTCAAAGCCTCCAGCTTTAAAAGATGGCTCTCATCCTTGCGGCTCATCAGCCAGGTGAGCTCGTAGGATTGGCTTGAGGTTGTATAATAGTCACGGATGGACGTAAACAGATTATCGGTATGATACTGTATCTGCCTTGCGGTGGCCTGCATGGACGCGTCCATTTTCTCGGACAATTCGGATATATACACCCAATAGGCGAAGCTGCTGAGAATAATTAATGGGATTAAAGAGGCGATGGCGATACTGATTACGACCTTTTGCTTGTAGGATCGGACCTTCAATCGTACGGATTTCAACCAGATGTCCTCCCTCAGATATTTAAAACGTGCTTCCGGGAAATGCATTTATACTGTGTGAACGGAAGAATGAAAGCGTTGGGGTTTAGGATTAGTCTATTATACTTCACTTTAAAAGGCATTTCAATCCGAAGCGCTTCAGGCACACAACGCACATTATTTTCTGCATAATAAACTCATGTTCCTAAGGGCGTGCTGATTGCAGGGTGAAACTTGCCCTGACGAGTGAAACAGCTTGTGAGAGGCACTATTCCGCATCAATAATGGATTTGGCATAGTAGCCCGGCGAAAAACCCGTCATCTGTTTAAAGCTTCTGGAAAAATGATGGATGCCGGAATAGCCAAGTAGCTCGGAAATCTGTGTAAAATTGTATTCTCCCTTTCGTATGAGCTGCCGGGCCTCTTCGGTTTTAAGATGGATATAGTAGTCGATAATGCTTTTACCTGTTGCCTCCTTGAATAACTGGCACAGATAGGATTTGCTCATATTAAAGCCCCGGCACAGGTCCGTGAGCTTAACGGTGCCATAGACATGCTTTTCAAGATACTCACGGATATGCTCCACTAAAATATTCTCCACATTCTTCTTGGCGATACCGC
>JAFADM010000615.1 GCA_023424865.1 Bacillota bacterium
CTTACCGGAACAGCCGGTAAGCATGGCAAGAGCAAGGGCCCCTGCGAGAATTCTGGTCATGCTGTTTTTTCTTTTCATTTTTTACTTCTCCTCTCTCAATCATTGCAAACACAGTCATCGTTCCGTTTGGCCGGCTCCTGCCTGACGCCTCGGAAACGTCCGCTGCAAATAAATTATCCCGGCTGAGCCGCTTTGCCGCAACGAACGCTTCCTTCGAAATCATACATTTGGCTTGGTTTTTTTCGTACATTTTCATCGCATAGGAAACAAAATCATCTTGAATTTACATTTATTTTACTTTTTTGGGTTTTTCGCATGAATAAAAAGCCTATCCGTTTCGGATAGGCGAAACGAAATGCTCTTATTCAACTTTACCGTTATTCTGCTTGTATGACCTTGGAGCAATACCCTCCACCCGCTTGAAGGCACGGCGGAAAGTCGTGCTGTTGTTATATCCCACCATTTGGGCTATGTACTCAATATCGAAGTTGCCTGTTTCAATGAGAGCCTTTGCCTTATCCAGCCGGAGGGTTTCCAGGCAGGCACTGAAGGAGCTGTTCATAACCTCCTTAAAGACCTGGGAAAAGTAGGATTCCGACAGATTGAAATACTGGGCCATAAGCGCCACACCCAGCATGGGATTTGTGTAATTTTCAGCAAGATAGGCTTCTATTTCCTGTTTCAGGAAAATCTGACGAAAGGATCGGTTTTCCTCCTCCCTTGAGCCTATCTCAAGAAAGACCTGCTCCAGCCGTATAAGTATATCCGACAGCTCAGTGAGTTTTGCCGTCCGATCCAGAGTATCCTCCGCCATATCAGCCGCATAAGTGACGTCCTGTGAGATTTTGAGGAGGCTTGCCTCTAAATTTGCGCAGAGAATCCCGCCCATTCGCTTGGATAGCTGGCGTTTTATCAGGTTCTCTTCCTTAATTTCCTCAAAGGCGCTTTGTATTTCCTTAATATTACGGTGCTTTGCAGCATTGACCAGTTTTTTCTCCAGCTCCACGGGATAATGGAAGGAATTTTTGTTGCGCGGGATAGCCATGTATTCCATTACCGGTTCACCAGGGCTTTCCCCATCCATCATAAGGCAGTAGCAAGCCTGCCCGTGAGAAAAATAGATACTGGAGGAATCATCGTACATCCTGCCCACGCCAGCCCTTCCATCTGCTTGAAGCTCTTTTTTCAGAAGAGTCAGGCTGTTTGTTGCATACTGATGCGCCTTAAGAATATTTTCCTCCGTATCCTCCGATTCAAAGCCCAAAACAGCCAATACTATTTCGCTGTCAAGGATATGATAAAGCACCCTGCCCTGGAAATCGGAGTAACTCTTCTTTTCCAAAAGCCCTTGCACGCTGTTGGCCTGGCCGCAGGCAGAAAACGCCACAACACAATATTGCTTCGCACGAAGCTCTACTCCTGCCAGCTCTGCCGTTTCAAAAACCTCTGCCTCGCTTAAGAAGCCCCCTTGAAAGAGCTTGTCCAGGAAGAGCCTTCGCTCCAGGCTCCTTTTCTCCTCTATGGCCTCATACATGGATTTCCTGGCATCAATCATGGTGGCAAGACTTTTTTCCAAATATTCGTACTGGCTTATTTCGGTTTTGTTATCACTGTCCCCTGAGAAGAAAAAGCGTACGTTTCTGACAAAATTATTTATGGGTGTTGCATTGCTGCGGGCAAAGGAAAGCCCCAGCAATACCTCCAGAAGCAAGGTGAGGAGAAAAAGCGTAACTGCCATACGCTGTATGTCGTTTGCTTTTGCCATCACGACGCTTTCCGGCAGTCTGGAAGCGAAGTAGAGCTTATACAGGTCTGATTTTGTATAAACCACAATATCCGTACTGTTATCCTTATCAAGATAATAATAGCCCTCGGGCTGGGTCATCTGATCAATTTTCAGGGCGGTGTCTGCGAACTGTCCTGATTTAATAAGGGCCTGCCCCTTTTCATCTACTATGAAAAACGCGCCGATGCTGTCGATATTGGCAGAGGACACGCTCTTTAATATGGAGTCGTCGGAAAGTAAAAAGTAGATTAAGCCCCCATTGCCCTGGCCTACTCCTTTGGATATGGGATAGATGTATGTGATGGCATTCATCTGCCCGGAGGAGGTCTTTATGGAACTCGAGGGAAGCAAGGTGCGCTGAGTGACGTTAAAGGTCTCATTGTACCATTGCTCATAGTCCATTCCCTGGTAATTAAGCGCTGTTCGAAAGTAAAAGGGCAGGCCGGTAGACATGGAACTTCCATAAAAGATCAACTCGTTTTCTTTAAACATAAGATGAAAGCCGGTATTGTTATCCGTGGCAATGGAAAGCTTACCTGAGAGCTGACTGCTGAACCTTGACACTGCGTAAACCGCCGTGGACCCCGGCTCCAGCTTTTTCAGAGACATAATGGCGTTTACATCCTTGTCGGAGACCAGCTGCATGGAGGCCTTGTCCATGAGACTGATACGCTCGTTCAGATTAGCCCGGGCCTGCCTTAAAACAACAAGACTTTCATCCACACTGCTCTGCTGTGCAAGCGTCAAAGCCTGACGGTACATCAGCCCAATCATGACGCATGGAAGGATCAAAATAATGATATAGGAAATGATTAGATTCGTAAAAACCTTCTTTACCTTGTAGCGGGCTTTCATTCGTATACTCCCCGTGTCACAGTTACGTTAAATTCAACGTATTATCCCCGGCATTTAGGTTAAATTCAGCTGCGTCCTGCCATGGAATATGCCAACTGTCCCTATTCTATCCGGCTGCTTCAGCATAGGTTCCGAATGGTATTTAAACTTCTAATCTATTTTATAATAAAAAGCGGCCTTTCTCAACTGTGAAAGTACCGCTCCTTAATTTGGAATTGAAATGGGAGGGACGAGGGTGCTTGACCCCGCCCATTCTCAGGGTGTTGTTCCCATTTGATTAGGATCAAAATTGGATCCGGTATTTTGGAATATACCGTCCATTAAGGCATTAGCATAGCCTAAGAGCTGATTGCGGAAGATGATGGCCAGACCCACCACAATGGCAAGGATAATGACCACCTCCACTGTATTGATTCCTTCCTGCCCCTTAAGTAATGCTTTAAGCTTATCTTTCATATCAACCTCCACAATACGTAATTAATTACATATTTATACATTAATTTTATATATTACTTTCGGAGGTGTCAATGCTATTTTGTATTATTTTTTATGTTTTCCATATTTTGTGAAACTCTGGATTTCTATTTCTTTATACTTCGCCTCTGCCAAGCTCCTCGCTGACCCTCCTGGCCATAGAATAGGAAAAGCCCTGGCGTTGAAGAAAAGCCACCAGCTTTTGCTTTTTCTCCAACGGTTCTCCCTTAAGAACTGAGAACTTTTTTTGCCCTGCTGCCATAGCCCGTTCCTCTTCTCTGTCGGTTTGGGGCAAAAGCACTTCCTCGGCCAGCTCACCTTTAATACCCCTTTTTTCAAGCTCATAACGAAGCAGCTTTATGGATGAGGCTTTGTTCCTCAGCTTTTCTTCAACGAACTTACGGGCGAACCGGGCATCATCCACATAGCCGGCCTCTTTTAAATAGGCCAGGGCTTTTACTGAGACACCCTCGTCATAGCCCCAGGACTTTAGCTTATCAAGAACCTGAAGACAGCTTTTTTCACTTAGAGCCACATAGCGAAGAGCTCTTTCCCTGGCTCTTTCATAGAGCACCTTGCGTCCAAGCTCCTCCAATTCGATTTGAGACATCTCATCTCTGGCGTAAACGGTATATTTTAAATAGTCTCTTGCGGGCATGGATAAAAACCATTGACCATCCAGATATAATTCTACCGTATTACCGTCCTGAGATTTTACATTAGACAATACTCCCATTGCTCTCTCCTGGAAGGCGAACCCTAGCCTGACGTTTGCACATTATGCATACACTATATATTTTCTCCGCTTTGGAACCGATTAAGTTCCTACTGCGTTATAGCTGCCGGATGCTGTTAAGATGTAAAGAAAAGACCGGTGCTCCTTCAAGCCTCCGGTCCTTTTACAGTACTGCTATCGCATTAATAAGACCAAGGAATGCCCTGATTTATTTTCAGGTTTCATCATCGGCAACATGAGCCTCAATACTTCCCAAAAAGGCTTTTTCATATTCCGCCTTGATTTTGGCTTCAATTTCTTTGGCCATTTCCGGATTTTCTTTAAGGTATTTTTTAACGTTTTCACGGCCCTGACCAATTCTCTGAGTGTTGTAAGAGAACCAGGCCCCGCTTTTTTTCACAATATCCAAAGAGGTTCCGATATCCAGGATACAGCCTTCTCTTGAAATGCCTTCACCGTAGATGATATCAAATTCAGCCTCTTTAAAGGGCGGAGCCACCTTATTCTTAACCACCTTCACCTTGGTGCGGTTTCCTATGGCTGTTGTACCTTCCTTAAGGGTTTCTACCCTTCTTACGTCCAATCTTACGGAAGCGTAGAATTTAAGTGCGCGACCGCCGGGAGTGACCTCGGGATTACCGAACATAACGCCAACTTTTTCCCGGAGCTGGTTAATAAATATGGCAACGGTTTTGGATTTGCTTATGACACCGGAAAGCTTACGCATAGCCTGGGACATAAGCCTTGCCTGAAGACCCACAAACTGATCTCCCATTTCACCGTCAATTTCTGCTTTAGGTACCAGAGCTGCCACCGAGTCAATAACGATAATATCGATAGCTCCGCTTCGTACCAGAGCCTCGGCAATTTCCAGAGCCTGCTCTCCCGTATCCGGCTGGGATACGATAAGATTATCAATATCCACGCCCAAATTCTTTGCATAAACCGGATCCAAAGCATGTTCCGCATCAATAAAGGCAGCTTCTCCCCCAGCCTTTTGAGCTTCCGCTACGGCGTGAAGAGCAACGGTGGTTTTACCTGAAGATTCAGGGCCAAATACTTCGATAATTCTTCCTCTGGGAAGACCTCCTGCTCCAAGGGCAATATCCAGGGCCAAAGCACCTGTGGGAATGGCGTCGGTGGTGACATGGGAAACCTCACCCAGCTTCATAACCGCACCTTTTCCAAATTGCTTTTCAATTTGCCCCATTACCAGTTCCAGGGCTTTTTTTCTTTCTTCAATCTTTTTATCATCCATAGCTTGCCTAGCGGCGCCCTCCTTTGCCGAACATCTGTTCTCATTATACGTCAGTCAATGGGTTAAGTCAAGTCTTTCATATGTCTATTTTTTACAATTGTTCTATGTTCTTCTTTACAAACGAATACTTGTGTATAATCACTTATTAATAACGGCAATCCCTCATTTATAACGTAATCGCTCATTAATGACGGCAATTGCTTTTTAATACGAAAGTCAACGTCCTTTGAAGCTTTCCCGGCAAAATCCCTCAAAGGCCCCAAAAGGCCCTCTAGAGCGCTTCCTCACCCCTTGGCGGAAGGAATAAAGCGCTTAAGCCTGGACCTGAACATATCCGTAATGTCATTAATTTCTTTAATTTTAAATTTTCCGGCTACAAACCAGAACAAGACCAATCCCGCGGCTACAGGCACACACAGGGTAAAAATCTGACTTATTTTCGAGGTGCCTGGCCGAATGAGCATCATAAGAGCAAAGGCGATAAGCCCTGTAGGTACAGAGGCAAGGGCTGTTTTAAACAGGAAGGAAAAATTGTCGTATATGATATCAATACCCGTTTTCCGCTTAAACAAATAGGCCAGGAACAGCATGTTAAGAAAGGCGGAAATGGAATAGGAAAGTGCGATACCGGCGATGCCGATGTGGGTGAAATTCTGAAAAATATAATTAAAAAAGAGGTTTACAAAGATACTGAGCACACCGCCGAATAAAGGAATTTTACTGTCATGAACCGCATAAAAGGACCGGGTCAGTATGGTCATGGTAGAGGCGAAGATCAGGGCTATGGCATAACCCATAAGGGCCATTCCGCTGTAGAAGACATCCGTTTCCGTCTGGCCTCCCCAGTTGAAAAGAAGCCGCATAATATCCTGATTTAGAATAACAAACAGCAGCGCCGTGGGTATACATAGAAGCCATACTACCCTCAAGCCTTTATACATAACACTTTTGAACCTGTCGACACTATCTGAGGCATGATGCTCGGATAGCGTGGGCAATAGAGCAATACCGATACTCTGGGCAAAAATCCCCAAAGGCAGCTGCCAGGTCTTGTTGGCATTTTGTAAAAGGGTAACCATTCCCGCATCCATAAAGGTGGCCGTCCCTCTGGATATAATGAGATTAATCTCTAAAATAGTTGAAGAGATAAGAGAAGGCACAGCCAGTATCAAAAGGTGCTTAAAAGCCGGGCTATTGAGATATAGCTTGGGCTTGTACATTTTAAAATGCCGTGCCGATGCGGAAACCGCAAGCACAAAGAAGATGGCGGCGCTTACCACTATACCCCAGGAAACAAATTCCGCGCTTATGGAACCGAAGGCGGCAATGCTTACGATGGTGCATAGGTTGTAGGCCACTGGGCCGAAAGCAGCAGCAGTAAAGCGCTTGTAGGCGTTAAGTACCCCGTTGCACTGGCCCGCCAGCATCATAAAGGGAGCAGACAGTAGAAGAATGCGGGTAAGCCCTATTATCTGCTGCTTGTCCAGGTTGGGATTATCGTTGGCTCCGGGAGCGAGAATACCTAAGAGGCCGTCGGTCCAGATAAGGAATATGAGCTCCAGGACCAGCATGAGAATCACCGAAAGGTTCATGAAGGTTCCCACGGCCTTCCAACCCACCTTTTCCTTATTCTTGGTAAGATAGGAGGAGAGCACGGGAATAAGGGCGGCTGCAATAGCCCCCCCTGCCAGCAAATCATAAACCAAATCCGGCAGTGTAAAGGCCAGAATAAATTCGTCGGAGTAGCCCTTGGGGCCCATAAGGCTGGATATTAAAACAGTTCTCAAATAGCCGGTTATACGGCTTAAAACGGTGGCGAACATGACGATTGTCGCCGCACTTGTCAGCTTCCTGTTTGCTTCATCCATTAAAGTGAATCCGTCCTTTCGTCATACCGCTAAAAGACGCTGTCAGCCGGTATAACCGAGTAGCA